>NZ_JATABF010000017.1:0-93676 GCF_036533715.1 Vibrio sp. M260121
GAACTCAGAAGTGAAACGAATTAGCGCCGATGGTAGTGTGGGGCTTCCCCATGTGAGAGTAGGACATCGCCAGGCTTTAATATCGCTTTTAGATAAATCTAAAGGCAAAACTGAAATTCAGCATTATTTAAGTAAGACTAAATTTTAGTAACAATTTGTGGAGAGATGGCTGAGTGGTTGAAAGCACCGGTCTTGAAAACCGGCATACGTTAATAGCGTATCTAGGGTTCAAATCCCTATCTCTCCGCCACTACACAGAAAGCCCGTTGAGAAATCAACGGGCTTTCGTCATTTCTGACGTTTGATAATGAGACGGGATTTGCATCAAACCCCTAGTCAGTCGAGCCCTCGGTCTCAGAACGATTAAGAAGTCTCGCTAGAAATAGCGGGGCTTTTGTCGTTTTTAGTATTTGGAAATTAGCTAAAGCTTTGCCATTACGAGAATTTGAAAACGAACAGGTTGCAGTGTCACTCAATATCTATAATGGTGATTTTTCTAAGCTTAACTTTATGAATTTTGGGCACAAAAAAGCCCAAGCTAAGCAGCTTGGGCTTTTTAATATCTGTTGTTTAAAAAGAGTGATTAGAACTCTTTCGGAGCAAAACCTGTCATTACATCTAGGCGCAATTCTTTACCCACTTTTGTTAATGGGTGAACGATAACTAGACCACGAACACGCTTCTTAAGCTTACCAATGTCTGCTTGCTCAGCTTTTGTGATTTCACGAGAAAATGGCATATCAAGCAGGCTCTTACGCTCTTTGTTCAGTTCGTATGTTTGCTTGTGCTTAAGTTGGTTAAGTTTCTTCGTTAGGTCGTCAACTTCATTCGTGAACTTAGTAATCATTTCATGATCACCACGAGAGCGCGCCGCATCCAATTTACGTTGGCAATTATCTAAACGGTTGTGCAGCTTTTGAATATCAGTTTTTATGCTCATGGTAATTGGGCTCAAATTTTTAATGGTCGAGGAGTATAGCATAGCTGAAATTCTACGCTCTACTATACTGCTCGATCTACCGATTTAGTTGATCAGCTCATTATCTGAAGGAGTGCTTGTAAAGAAGGCTTCTACGTTACTTAGAGTCACAGACGCGATGTTGTTGAGGGCTTCATGAGTCAAGAACGCTTGGTGTCCAGTGAATAGTACGTTGTGACATGCAGACAAGCGGCGGAACACGTCATCGACAATCACATCATTGGATTTGTCTTGGAAGAACAGGTCTTTTTCATTGTCGTATACATCTAAGCCCAAAGCTCCAATTTTGCCTTGTTTTAGCGCCTCAATCGCCGCAACTGAATCAAGCAGTTCGCCGCGGCTAGTGTTGATGATCATTACACCGTCTTTCATTTGCGAGAATGCGTTCTCATTCAACAGGTGGTAGTTTTCTTCACTCATTGGACAATGTAACGAGATGACATCTGCGTTCGCATAGATCTCTTCAAGAGAGCAGTAACGCGCGCCCATCTCCAACGCAAGAGGGTTTTCATATGGGTCGTAACATAAGACTTCCATCCCCAGCCCTTTAAAGATGCGCATGGTGGCGATACCTATCTTACCTGTCCCTACGACACCAACAGTCTTGCCATAAAAGTTAAAGCCGACTAGACCTTCTAGGTTGAAGTTAGCATCACGAGTACGTTGGTATGCTTTATGTAGGCGTCTGTTTAAACACATCATCATCCCGACGGTGTGCTCTGCGACCGCCTCTGGCGAATAAGCAGGGACGCGCACCACTTGCAGCCCGAACTCTTTTGCTGCTTTTAAATCTACCTTATCAAAGCCTGCACAACGCATGGCGATCAGCTTAGTGCCACCGAGAGAAAGCTGTTTAAGCACTGGAGCTGATAAATCGTCATTTACAAATGCGCACACCACTTCGCAGCCCTGTGCCATTCTGGCAGTCTTAGAGGTCAATCGAAAATCATGGAAATGGAATTCGAAGTCACGATGATTTTTGATTTTGTTAAAAGACGCTTCGTCATAGGATTTTGCACTGAAAAAAGCAATGTTGAGCATAATACCCTCTCTATTTGTGCTGAATTTGTAAAGTAATCTCCTTATAAATTAAGCCAATTTTAGTGTAATGAGTAGTTAAATTTGCACACATTAAGTTTGCTTTAGTGTGACCATCTGACTAGCATGGTTGCTCTTTTTTGTGTTCCCCTTAATTGGATGAGTTAGGCGTTCTGGCGATGTCAGTAAAATGGTTGTCTTTGATCTTGTGTTGTACGTTTGTGTCTGGTGCTCACGCAGCGGTCGACTTGGTAAAAGTTGATAAGTCGAAGCGTAGGATGTACCTGATGGAGAATGGCGAGGTCGTTAAAGAGTATCGCATCGCATTGGGTGCTAATCCAAAAGGGCACAAGCAAGAAGAGGGTGACAATAGAACGCCAGAAGGTGATTACACGTTAGATTACGTGATCAACGATTCTGCTTTTTATCGCTCTGTGCATATTAGTTACCCTGACGCGATTGACCGTTTGGAAGCGCATCGAAGAGGTGTGTCCCCTGGCGGCGAGATCAAAATTCATGGTCTTAAAAATGGTGAGACTCAATCACCTCAATTTATTCAAAGCTTCGATTGGACTAACGGTTGCATTGCCATTACCAACGAAGAAATGGACGAATTTATCAAGTTAGTCAAAATGGGAACTCCAATTACTATTGAATGGTAATGGATCTCCTAATATGGACATCTGAGCTACGACATAAAACGACTTGGATGGTCACTAAAGATGCCATCCAAGATTGGCAGATGTTTTAGTTTGTTGGGATTGTTCACTGTGTAACACATCACCTTATAGCCTGCTTGTTGTAGCTTATTGATTTGGCGCGAGTGAACCCAGTTAATATTGAGGTTACAGCTGTAGGCATCAACTTCTTCGAGCAACAATCGGTCTTTTCGAGTAAAGAATTCACTCAGCACACCTAGTCGATAACTTTCACAATGCTTGTGTAGTGCTCTAATGACGTCGTGACTAAAGCTTGATAAAAGGATGCGTTCTTTAGGTAAAGGACCGTCTAGAAGAGTTTGAGCCACCATTTGAGCAACGTCATTGGCAGAGTGATGATCTACTTTAACCTCGATGTTAAGGTTTAGGTCATTTTCTGCAGCAAGCTCTAGGAGTTCAGATAATGTCATGATGGATTCATTGGCGAATTCATCGCTGAACCAACGACCAAAATCTAGTGCTTTGAGCTCAGATAATGTCATTTGGTCAATTCGACCTTTACCGTTGCTACAACGGTTCACGGTATGATCATGGCAAACTACCAGTACATTGTCTTTGGTCGGTTGTACGTCGACTTCAACCCAATTTAGCCCTAAATCGATCGCAGCTTGAACGCTGACTTTTGTATTTTCGGGGAACTTACCTGCCACACCTCGGTGGCCAATCAATAGCGTTGTCATATACGTCTATTCTCAATAAGAAACTGCACAGAATTGTACTCTTTTTTCTTTCTGAGAATAGAGCGCAAATGTATGAGGTAATCTAAAACAGCGCCTATTGATGCATATGTAAAGACGAATTTTTCATCATTCAAACGTCATCAAGCAGAGAAATACTGGTTTGGGCCGGTGTTCTGAGTCAAATTACGCAATAGGGTTTTTGCGCTCTCATGCCCCCTATTTTTAAGGTGGACACAAAGTGAGAGCTTCGTTTTATTATCAGGGAGAGAAGAATGAAAATCGGTGTTATTGGTGCTGGAGCTGTCGGTGTCGGGGTATGTAATTACCTGCTGACTATGGGCAGCGTGAGTGAATTGGTTCTACTAGATCAAAACTTAGAACGTGCCGAAGGTGAGGTATTCGATTTTCGACATACCGCAGCACTAACCTTCTCAAAGAACACTCATATCATTCCTACTGACGATTACCTTGATCTTTTAGGAGCGGATATTGTCGTCATTACTGCTGGTGCGCAGATCAAGCAAGGCCAGACTCGTATCGATATTGCTGAAATCAATGCCAAAATTGGTGTTGAGATCGCTCGTAAAGTTGAGCGAGTTGCACCAAATGCTACGCTTATCGTTGTCTCTAACCCGTGCGACATAGTGGCCCACTTTATCGCTACCAATACTGGCTTTGAGAACAACAAAGTGATCAGCAGTGGTTGTGTGATTGATACTGCTCGCTTGATGAGTATTGTGGCAAATCGTGTCGATTTAGATCCTAAGAACATCTTTGGTTATGTTCTTGGAGAGCACGGCAGTAACTGTTTCACGCCTAAGAGTTTGATTTCCATCGCGGGCCAACCAGCAGATTTCTACTGTGATGCTAATAATATAGAGCGTATTGATGCCGACGAACTGCTTGAAGCGGTAAAACAGGCAGGATATGAGATTTTCCGTCGTAAGCAAAATACGGTTCATGGTATCGCAGCAAGTGTATTCCGCATCATTCAGGCTATCAAAATTAATGAGCGCTCAGTTCTCCCTGTCGGTACCATGATGTCGGGGCAATATGGCGTTGAAGGTGTCGTGATCAGTTTACCTACAATCGTTGGCAAAAAAGGAGCGGAGTCAGTGCTTACTCATCCATTTTCTGAAGAAGAATTGGAAACCTTGCATTCCATTGGTAGCAACTTGCGCGGTATCGTTGAAGATGTCGCTAAAGTGACAGGTCTAAAGTGCTGATTTAGCAGATATTATATATAACGAACAAAACTTGAATTAGCTCACTGAAAAGTGGGCTTTTTTTGTGCCGTTTTTCGAAATAAAAACCACAAAAACTATGGTTGTTTAATATGTAAATGAGTAATAGAATGCGAACCATTTTTATTTGAGTGGTAATTGAACATGTCTCGAGTTTTGATCGTAGATGACGACGTTCCGTTGTGTGAATTGTTAGAGGCAGTATTGCAAGAAGAGGGTTATACCGTTTCTTCTGTGCATTGCGGTGAAAGTGCGTTGCAGTATATGGAAAAAACACCAGTTGACTTGGTTCTTCTTGATGTGATGCTGCCAAACCTAAATGGTATGCAAGTTGCTCGTCGTATTTGTCAACGCTTTGCCACTCCGATTCTGATGCTCACCGCGCTAAATGATGAGAACTCAATGTTAGATGGTTATCAAGCGGGAGCTGACCAGTACATCGGTAAGCCATTTAACGTTGCAGAGCTGATGATGCGTATAAAAGCAATTCTTCGCCGCGTAGGGTTAGAGCGCCAGAGGCAAGCGATGTGTAATACGGTTCAAAGTATCAGCAGCCAGTTGAACAGCTTGCCTCTGACTGGCACGGAAGCGGAACTACTTTGCTACTTGGTGAAAAACCAAGGTGTTGTCATCTCTAAAGCTGAACTACAGACCCAAGTTTTGAAGAAAGAGCTCAGCCCTTTTGATCGCAATCTAGATATGCACATCAGCAATATTCGTCGAAAATTAGTGGAAGCTGGCTTGTCCAAACAGCATATAAAAACGTTTCGTGGGAAAGGCTACAGCTACCTTGAAGCGGTAACGAGTTAATGAAGTTCGTTTGCCCATCCTACATCGCTAAGCGCAGAGACAGTCTTGCGTTTCAGCTCTTTAGTTATATGACGGCTATTGTCATTAGCATTTTGGCTGTTCAAGCGGTTGCTGAACAAGCTTTGGTGAAAGCCATGCTTAAAGTGCCAGCAAGTGTAAAAGTTGAAATGCTAGAGCTCGCTCATCAGGCAAATATCCTCATTGAGGAAGGCGACATGGATGAACTGGCTGACTGGGCAAATGCACAACACTTCTATCTATTCGTGCTCGACGAAAACCAACATCCGTTGACGCACCGCATGATGCACCCTCACTTTGAGTTCAAATTAAAATTCAAAAGAAGCTTGGACGAGCAACTAGAAGGCCGAGTAAGTCGCCCAATATTTAGCATCCCTTTGGTTGGCAATAATAGCTTGATGATCCAATTGCCACACCAATTACACCCGGCACATGATTTCATTCTTTATTTTTCTATTCTAAAGGTTGTGATTGCTGGAGTGATATTGGCACTGTTCTCATTGCTGATGGCGCGTAATCTACAGCAGCCTTTGGACCGCTTGAGAGAGGCGAGCAAGAAGCTTTCTAATGGTGACTTCAATGTCAGTGTGGTAGACGAGTTGAAATCGAATACGCGAGAATTTAATGAACTCGCACGAGATTTTGACCACATGACTAAAGAGATCCATTCATTGGCGGAGAAGCAGCGCCGGTTAATTCGTGATGTTTCCCATGAATTGCGTACGCCTCTTGCTCGGCAAAATCTCGTACTGCATCTATTGCGAAAGCGTGTCGGTGACAGTGAACAGAGCTTAGTGAATCGAATGGAAGAAGAAGCCAATGAACTTAACCACTTGATTGGTGAGATTCTGGAATTCAGCCGATTAGAGAATGCTCGTTACGACACAGAGCTAAAGCGCAGTGATCTCGAGGTCTTGCTGGGCCCTCAAGTGGAACGATGCAAGATAGATTTAAAAGCTCGCCAAAGCCTTTCATTTGTTTCGGACGCGACAAGGGCTAAGGCTCAATGTGATGATACTCTAGTGGTGCGATGCTTAAACAATCTGATTGGTAATGCGATTAAGTATGCAGGGGACTCTGCTCAAATAGATGTTCGCTTATCGAATAAAGTTTCTGATACACAGAGTTACTTGGCGGTAACGATTTCTGACAACGGTCCGGGTATTCCACAAAATAAGTTGTCAGATATATTCGACCCATTCACTCGCTTAGATGCCTCTCGTGACAAGAAGTTAGGGGGCTATGGTCTAGGGCTAGCGATAGTCAAAGAGTCGATGAGAATGATGGGGGGCAAGGCTGTCGCATCAAATCGACCTGAAGGTGGACTTGCCGTTACTTTGCTGTTTCGGCAGTAAGCGAAATCACGCTCACGAGTAATAATGTGACTCGCATCTAGTTCATGAATCAAATTGAACACGGCCTCTTTACAAATCTTTACGAATGCAAAGAATGTAAATTTAATGCAAATGGTAATAGTTGTCATTTATATTCACTGCCGAAATAAATACAAGGGAATCACATCATAGAGTGTGCGACCCGAAAATAGTCGGAGTGAAAGGATATGTTTACTAAGAGCCAATTGGCATTAGTGATCGGTGCGGTGTTAGCAGCGCCTGCAGTGGCAGAAGTTCAAACAACAGATGAACACCTAGTAGTAGAAGGCCGTGAGTTTGGTTACAAAGCGGATACCAACAGCACAGCAATGCGTATGGAAATGACGCAGCTGGAAACTCCGGGGCAGGTTGCTGTGATCGATGAAGCAGTCATCGATGAGCAGCGTGCAAGTACACTAGGTGAGGTTCTACAAAATGACGCGAGTGTTAGTGCGGGCGGTACAAGCCGTAACCGTGAGCGCTTCTCACTACGTGGTTTTGAACTAAGCAGCTCAGATGGCTTCCTACGCGATGGTCGTCAGCACTGGTCTCACTACCGTCAACCAATTGAGCTTTTAGAGCGAGTTGAAGTTCTTAAAGGACCTTCAGGCCTACTTTACGGTAAGTCTGAGCCGGGTGGCCTTGTGAACATGGTTTCGAAGAAGCCAACAACAGAAACACAAGCAAGCTTGAGCCAAGATATTGGTTCAAATGATCACTCACGCACAGTATTAGATGTGAGTGGTGCCCTGAATGAAGAAGAAACGCTGCGTGCGCGTGCGATTCTTGCCAAAGAGAGCTACGGCTCATGGCGTGAATACGGTGATGGCACTGAGCCACAGACTGACCGCGTAGTAGGTGGTCTGGTTGTGGAATATGACATCACGGAAGATATTATGGTGTCGGCTCACTACGACCGTACTAAAGATGACGGTAGTGTTGATTCAGGTGCCTACATTGTGGACGGTAAACCAGTCCGTGGTGACAAGTACATCTGGGATGCACAATGGTCAAACATTGACAACGATGTAGAAAACTACGGCATCGATATCAATGCACAAGTGACAGATAGCGTAAATGTGAAAGCTGGCTATAACCGTCAAGACTTTAAGCGCTTTGATGTGGAATCTTACCCGAAATTCGATATGTACGAAGAAGACGGTACGATCAAGCACAAGGGTAACGAGCGTTCAGACCACTGGGTATTTGATACTGCTTACGTAGATGTGACGACAGATTTCTCTTTGTTTGGTACAGACAACACCTTCTTAGTCGGCGCAAACTACCTAGACTACAGTTACGACCGTTTTATGGCTTTCCATGACGGTGAGTATGTTCCTGCGGGTGAAACGGTCGCGAAGCCTCAGCCAACGAGCTCTAAAAAATGGCCGACTAGCGAATACGACACTTGGGGTATTTACGCGCAAAACATGATGACAATTAACGATTACTGGCAGGTACTTGCTGGTGTTCGTTATGATGAGAAACGCAGTGATGAACTGACAGAAAGTCAGGTTTCACCGAAGCTAGGTGTGATTTTCCACCCAGCAAGTAACGGCTCGATTTACGTTCAATACTCTGAGAGCTTTATGCCTCAAGGCACAGTAAATAGCACGGACTACACTAACGATGGTGAAGAGCTAGATGCAGAACGCGGTATCTCGTACGAAGTGGGTACCAAGTGGGAGCTATTTGATGAGCGTCTATACGTTACGGGTGCGCTATTCGATATCACCCTTGAAAACATCGCGCTAGATGTAGAAGACGGTGTTAATGCTGGCGGCGATGTGATGTACAAGAAGACACAAGATGGTGAACAAGTGCACCGTGGTGCAGAAATCCTAGCGCAGGGCTTTGTAACTGAGGAGCTTTCACTAACGGCTTCTGCAATGTACCTAGATGCTGAAATCACTGAAAGCGCAGATTACAAAGGCAACCGTCCGGCAGACGTTCCTGAGTTTTCAGCAAGTGTTTGGTCTAGCTACAAAGTTCAGAACAACACCAACGTGAACCTAGGTTTGATTTATGAAGGTGAGCGCTACGGTGACGCGGCGAACACATTTAAGAAAGATGGGTATGCACGTATTGATATGGGCGTGTCGTACACACACAAGTATGATGAGAACTTGGATATCGTAACTCGATTCAATGTTGAGAACCTGTTTGATACTGATTACCTAGCAGGTGGCGGTAGCACTAACAGTAAGCAAGATGGAGCGAGCGGCGTAGTGATTGGCGAAGGCCGAAACTACATGGCCACTATCCAGTTCAAGTACTGATAACAATCTGATTTTTAAAGGGGAAGAGTGGTCTTCCCCTTTAGTCGTTTTTGGAAAACAGAAATATAACTCGTATGAATCTAATGAAATCAAGTATCGCTCTGTTGATCTCATCGGTTTTGATTCCCGTTCAGGCGGAAAATCTTAACGATGCACAAGCAGTGCAGGGTAAAACCAACCAAGCGTCGGCAGTGAGCCAAAAGCGCATTGATGCAAGTGCAGAGAAATCTTTGTCTCTAGAAGCTGAAATTGAGCAGCTGCAAGAAGAAGTCAGCAACTTGAAGATTTATCGCGATCACCTGTCAAATCTTGTCGATAGCCAAAATGACGAAGTCGCAAGTTTGAACGAGCAGATTGAGCAGATTGCTCAGACTCGTCAAGGCGTAGTGCCTTTGATGTATCACATGCTTGATGGCCTTAAAACGATTGTGGCGAATGATAAACCTATCCGCAAAGCACAACGTGAAGAGCGCATTGAAAAACTTGATGCCATGATGACCCGAGCTGACGTTGCGGATGCTGAAAAATTCCGTCGAATTCTAGAAGCGTACCAAATTGAAATGGACTACGGCACTAAGATTGGCGTTTACCAAGGTAAGATCGCTTTGGACAGCAACGACCAAGTTGAAGCCGATATTCTCTACTTAGGCCGTGTGTCACTTATTGCGCGTAGCCTGTCTGGTGAGCATTTCTGGAGTTGGTCTCAGCAACAAAAAGCATGGCAAGCCGTTGGAACGGAACAGAAAGCAGAACTCGATAACGCATTTGCTATGGCGAACAAACAGATAGCACCGAGCATGCTTACTTTGCCTGTGTCTCTAAACGTTGCGGAGGGCAAATAAATGATGAAGAAATGGCTATCAGTCGCATTGATTTCTAGCGCTGCGTTTCTACCACACACTGCATTTGCAAGCGATACTTTGCTGCAGAAAGCACAGCAAGAAAACCACCAACAACAGTCACACAATGTGGCTCGTGAGTCTGGCTTTAAGCAAACCCAACAAGAGCTGCAAGCAATGAAAAACAAGCTTGTGGCAGAGCGAGCGGCACTGCAAGCAGAAGCTGACACCCTCGGTGTGACATTCAGTGAAAATGAAGCTGAACTGGCTCAGCTAGAAGAAAAACTACGCCTTGAAACTGGCAGCTTAGGTGAGTTGTTTGGCGTTGTACGTCAAAACGCAAAAGAGCTGGAAGCAGAACTTAAGCATTCTGTTACCGGTGTAGACGCAAACTCATACCAGCAAAATATCGATGATATCGTTGCCGCTAAATCACTACCAACGTTGCTGCAGCTTGAAGCGATGTGGCGCAGTATGGAAGAGCAAGTTAAAGCAAGCGGTGAGCTGGCGAACGTATCATTTTCATTGCTCGATGGTGAAGGTCGTGAGCAAACGGTTGATGGTGTTCGTCTTGGCTCAATGGCACTGTTGGACGACGCAGGTTACGTGAAGTGGAATGGTCAGCGCGGTGATGCGGTTAATTACCTGCGCCAACCAGAAAATGGTCCAACGGCAAGCAGCGTAAAGGCTGGTGAAATTGATGCTGTAGTGATTGACCCGTCTCGTGGCATTCTGCTTGAGCAACTAGCAAACTCACCAACAATGGCTGATCGCCTGAACGCAGGTGGTGTGGTTGGTAAGATCATTCTTGGCTTGTTAGCGATTGGTTTGATCATTGCGTTGGTTCGTGGTGTGTCACTAATGATTGCTCGTCAGAAAATCGCCAAACAGCTTAAGAACCCAGCTCAACCAGAAGATAACCCACTAGGTCGTATCTTAGCGGTTTACCAAAAAGACAAGCACCGCAGTGTAGAAGCGCTTGAGCTTCGTCTACTAGAAGCGGTCGTGGATGAGCAGACTCACCTTGAGAAGGGTCTATCAATGCTGAAACTGCTTGCGGCGCTGGCACCGATGCTAGGTCTGCTGGGCACAGTAACAGGCATGATCGAAACTTTCCAAGTAATCACTCAGTTTGGTAACGGTGACCCGAAAGTGATGGCTGGCGGTATCTCAATGGCACTTGTTACCACTGTACTTGGTCTCGTTGCGGCAATGCCATTGCTTCTTGCTCACAACGTATTGAGCTCTCAAGCAGAGAACATTCGCAATATCCTTGAAAAGCAAGGTATTGGCCTTGTGGCAGAGCAAGCTGAGCGTGATATGCCAAAAGGTCAAAAAGCACCGAATACTGTAGCGGAGAACGCAGCGTAATGGAGCAGATCCTACTCAACACATTGGGTTTGATCAGTGAGGATTGGGCCTCAACCTTGATGCGTTTTATGCAGCAAGGTGGCCAAATCCTATGGTGGTTGGCAGTCGTTGTTGCGGTGTGCTGGTTACTGGTTATGGAGCGTGTTCTTTACCTAACAACGGAATTTCCAAAGGTGAAGAAACAGCTTTGTGCGCAGTGGTCGGCAAGAGCTGATCATCACTCTTGGTACGCGCATCAAATCCGCGAAGGATGGATTGCCAAAGCGCACATTGAACTGCGTCAAAATCTATCAACGATTAAAGTTCTTGTGGCCATTTGTCCAATGCTAGGTCTATTAGGAACGGTAACAGGTATGATTACGGTTTTTGATGTGATGGCCACACAAGGTAGCAGCAATCCAAAATTGATGGCTTCAGGCATTTCACTTGCAACACTGCCAACTATGGCAGGTATGGTTGCGGCACTTGCAGGCATGTTTGTCCATGCGCGTTTGAGCAAAGTGTGTGAGCGTAAAGCCCTCCAGTTAGAACAATCTTTAAGGAGTCAGAAGTGAGACTCGGACGTAGAAATAATCAACAAGATGAAGCGCAAATCGATCTAACATCGATGCTGGATATCGTGTTCATCATGCTGATCTTCTTCATCGTGACCAGTTCATTTGTACGTGAGTCAGGTGTAGAAGTTAACCGACCACAAGCATCGAACGTGGTTAGCCAAAAAGACGCAGGCATTTTTATTGCGGTAACAGCAGCGAACGATGTGTACATCGATAAACGTTTGGTGGATATCGAACGTGTAGAAGCGACCATTGAGCACTTGTTACTTGAGCAACCAGAGGCATCACTTGTCATTCAAGCGGATGAACATGCATACAACGGAACGGTTGTGAAGGTGATGGATGCGGCGAAAGGTGCTGGTGTGAAGAACATCGCGTTGGCAGCGGAGAAACCTTAATGGGCAGGCTACTACTCGCGCTACCAGCGTCAATTTTGATTGCGGTGAGCTTGTTTAGCTTTATGGCGTGGATGGTCGATAAGGGCAATCAACGTGCACCTAAACCTTCGGAGGCGGTGCGCTTTGATATGGTGATGGTAGAGAATGATGCTGATGTTCAACGTCGTCAACGCTCTGTACCTGAGCAGCCTGAACCACCAAAATCGCCAGAGCCGATGGATCTGTCTCAAGCGGAAACCCAAGTAGAGCCAATGAGCCAAGTAACGCCAATCAGCGCATTGGGTTTGAATACTGCGCTGGATGGTATCGCGATCAGTGCGCCGAACTTAAAAGGCACCATGGGCAACCAACAGGCGATAATGCTTTACAGCCCAGAGCCTCGTTATCCAAGCAAAGCCCTAAAACGTAAAATGGAAGGTTATGTAGTGATGCGCTTTACCATTGATGCGACAGGCCGACCTAAAGACGTTGAAGTGATTGATGCTAAACCTAAGAGAGTGTTCGAGAAAGACGCTATTCGTGCATTGAAGAAGTCGAAGTACCAACCTAAAGTCGAAAACGGTGTCGCGGTGGAGCGCTTTGGGCAAACCAGAAGAGTGGAGTTCAAGTTACCCAAATGATGAAGCAATTCTTTATCGGAGCGGTGTTAAGCCTGAGTGCTTTTACCACTGTCGCGAATGAACTGAGTCAGTACACGGCGACTCGTGTTCAGCGTGCTCACAACCTGGCGCAAGAAGAAAAGCTGCAAGAAGCCATCTCCACGCTCGAAGGTCTCGACTTATCTCGTGAGTATGATCAAGCGTTTGTTGCTCGTATGCTGGGTATTTTCTACTGGCAAAATGAGCAAGTTAAGCCTGCCATCAAACAACTGGAGATCGCTGTGAATAGCGGTCTTTTGAAAGACGAGCAAGCTTGGCAAACACGTAAGATGTTGGCGGATATGTTGCTCAACGAGCAGCAATTTTCTAAAGCTCTGCCTCATTACTACGACTTGAGTAAAGCAGTACCTAAAACGCAAAAAGCACACGATATTTGGTTACGTATCGCACAGTCTCATTACCAGTTAAGTCAATGGAACAAAGTGCTTTCTGCTATGGCTCGATACGAGAAATTGGGCCAGCCAGATGAGATGGCTCCGTTGTCAATCAAATTGTCTGCAGAGCTTGAACTGAAAAAGTGGGGGCCTGCAACTGGCACGATCAAACGCTTGATTGCGATTGAGCCTGAGCGTGTGGAATGGTGGCGTCAGCTTGTTGCTCTGTATTTACGTGTTGATGATGACAAGCGTGCGCTGGATTCTCTCGCTCTTGCTAAATTACAAGGCGTCGCGTTGAACCAAGATGACTTAAGACTTCTTGCTCAGCTTTATGGCAAGCGCGGCATCCCAGAGCGAGCTGCGAAAGTGTTGGGCGAGCTCGATGACATTAACTCAGATAGCAAACTGAAAGCTCAACAAGCGACTTTTTGGCAGATGGCTAAGGAGTGGGATAAGTCGATAGCAAGTTGGCGAGTGGCTGCAAAGTTGGATCGTCAATACTACTGGAATTTGTCTCAACTGCTTGTTCAAGAAGGTCAATACAAAGACGCGCTGGTTGTTTTGGATAAGGTTTCTGGGCGTAAAGCCGATGTGGCATTAGTTAAGACTCGCGCTTACTACAAGCTGAAACGCCTAGAAGATGCACTAGCGAATGCCAAACGTGCAAACGAGATTGAACCATCAACTCAAGCCGAGAGCTGGGTGAAATACTTGTCTCAACTACGCAAAGCAAAAACGAGCCAGAATAGCTAAGCTCAATTGCAAACAGGCCATGTGTTAATGCTCGAAAGACCCGGGGTAACTCTCGGGTCTTTTTGTTTGTAAATATTGAGTCTGGTTCGATCTCTTTTTAAATATCATAACGTTATATTACCTTCATCCAGCGTTAAGACTGGAACGTCAGTTTTTCTTATAAGGACAATACTATGATTCTCGATTCTGCTATCTGGCTATGGTTACCACTTATTCTCGCGATAGGTGCGATATTTTTGCGGCAAAGGGCGGTTGCTCTGGCTTTACTTGGACTCACGTTGCTGAGTGCACTGTTTATCGGTCGGATAGAGTTGATCGCATTCACAAGTACTTTGGTGGTTTTGGGTGTTGCGTATCGATTGCCCATGTTGGCGTCGAACCAAAAAATGAAGCTCGTTTATTATTTGGGCTGGAGCGTTGTGATCATTTGGTGTGTGATGCTCTTTGTGCACCTCATTCCGGGCTTCAATAATCTGCAAGTTCTCAACAAAGTGACGGCAGGCCCACTGAGCGTACCTTTCTCGATGTATCTGAATTTAGATAAGCCACTGGCTCTTTTTGCTCTCTTTCTCGCTTATCCTTTTTTGCTGGGGAGTGAGGCTAAAGGCAGAGTAAAACCTGCATTGCTGGTGATGATTCCGTTACTTTCGCTGCTGCCTATTGCCGCTATGCTTGGTGCATTAAAGCCGGAGCTGAGTTTGCCACCTTGGTGGTGGTTATTTGCTTTGAATAACTTAGTGCTGACTTGTGTGGCAGAAGAAGCACTATTTCGTGGATTTATACAGCAGTCGCTGTCCCGCCGCTTTGATTGGCGAGTAGGCTTGGTAGTAGCGAGTCTTTTGTTTGGCTTGGCTCATTTTGCTGGTGGCCCACTATTAATGGTATTTGCCGCTCTTGCAGGGGTTGGGTACGGTTTGGTCTTCCATTTTACTGGCCGTTTATGGTGCGCTGCGCTTGCTCACTTCGTGTTTAATTTCTGTCACTTGGTTTTCTTTACTTATCCCATTCTCGCTCGATAACGCCCCCTCTTATTTGCTCCTGTCAGTATCGACGGGAGCAATGCTTTTTGACCAAACGTAAACAATGTAAATTAAATGCCAATACGAATGATTATCACCTAAATTACTCCCTCATTTACTGGTGATGATTGTTTTCTATGTTGCTCAAAAGCAAAGGCGTCCAGACTTGGGCACGCCGTCTGCACATTTATATTTCTATGGCTCTTTTATTGGTGACGCTGTTTTTTGCGTTAACTGGTATTACGTTGAACCGCCCAGAATTGTTTGAGCGCAGTGAACCCATCATTCAGCAACACACACTCACAGTTCCTTCCGAGCAACTATTTGCGAATGAAGGAAGCTTCCAACCCAATCGTTCTGCCCTGTTGAGTTTCTTAACACAAGAAACAGACCTACGAGGCACACCATCAGCACTCGATGTGTATACCGAGATTGAGGACGGTGAGCTGCTCATTGGTGAGCTTTCTTTGGATTTCAAAGGCCCAGGTTACAACGCGACGGTATTCGTTGATATGACGACCGGTGAAGCTGAGGTTGAAACCACCAATTACGGCATTGTCGCACTATTAAACGACCTACATAAAGGTCGCAATAGCGGAGATGTTTGGAAGTGGTTTATTGATATCACTGCCTTGCTGATGGTCTTTTTTGTTTTGACTGGTGTGTGTCTGCTACTTCCAAAGAAAAAGACTTTTAGAACCTCAATGCAGTGGATGTCTTTTGGCACTGTGTTGTCACTTATTATTTATTTTGCTGCTGTGCCATAGCGGCCTATTCAGAGAAAACCCGATGTTAAAAAAAGGCCGATCTTTTTGTCACCACTCCTTTTGCAAAATGGCTTTGATTGCAGCTTTAGCTCCTTTGCCTCTATTGGCTGCGCCTTTACCTGACAGCGCAAAAGTCGATTTTGAGTTTGAGTTACCCAAAATTGATACCTCAATGTATGCACGCCCTTATGTGGCACTTTGGATTGAGGATGAGAAACGCAAACCAGTGAAAACCATCCAGCTTTGGGTCGGTAAAGATGAATGGCTGAAAGATCTTCGTAGCTGGTGGCGCAAAGTAGGTCGTTACGATCGTGAACTGGTTGATGCGGTGACATCAGCAACTCGCCCGGCAGGTCAATATCGCTTTGTTTGGGATGGTACCAACGACGATGGTCAGCGCCTTGAGCAAGGTGATTACACGCTCCATGTGGAAGTGGTGCGTGAGCATGGTGGTCGCAACTACCTGCGTCAAAAAATTCAGTTAGCGGACAAAGAAGCACGCTACCAAATCAAACCAACGGAAGAGACGGGCGTAATCACCGTCAATTACCAAGTTAAGTGATAGAGAAGGAATAATAATGAAAACCAAAATGAAAGCGGTGGCACTAGCAAGCGTAATGGCGATGGGTTTAGCCGCGGCGACAACGGCACAAGCGCACCCTCGTTGGGTTCTTCCTTCTCATTTCACGGTATCAAAAGAAGGCGGTGATTGGCTGTCGTTCGATGTAACCGCATCTCACGGGACGTTTGTTTTTGATAAACCAGCAGGCAGTGAGCAAGCGTTTGTGATTATGCCCGATGGCCGTTCTGAGCGTCCTAACTTTGTTGTGCGTGGCAAACGCCGCTCGATGTTTGACTTCTATTTCGAAGAGGAAGGCACACACAAGGTCGCGATCAACAATCAACCTAGCTATTACACCCAGTATAAAGCAGGCCGTCGTGACACGGTTAAATGGGCAAAAGCGAGTAAAGCTGACCGTGCGAGCGTTATTCCGGAAAAAGCACGCGATGTGGTGACTCAGCTAAGCTACACCCGCGCAGAAAGCTACGTAACAGTGGGCATGCCAACAGAAAAAGCACTTGAGATTGAAGGTAAGTTGCTTGAGATGAAGCCGCTTACGCACCCATCAGACATCATTGAAGGTGAAGAAGTGATCTTCCAATTTTTCTTCAATGGGGAACCTCAACAAGGTGTGACTGCAGAGATTACTCGTGAAGGTACGCTTTACCGCAACCATCAAGAGCAAATCGACGTAGTGAGTGATAAAGACGGCAAAATTACATTCACGCCAGAAGTGGCGGGCCGTTACCTGATGAAAGCCAACTACAAAGGTGAGCTGAAAAATGACCCACTAGCAGACAAAGCCAGTGCGAATGTTCATCTGACTTTTGAAACGCAACTTAACTAATCAAAGCTTGGCTCAGTGACACACTGAGCCATTTTGGATACACCATGAAAAACCTTTCAATTCTTAAAGTTTCAGCTATTTTTGCTGGTTTTATTTCCTTTCAAGCAGCAGCGCATTTTCCATTGATGAGTTGCCATCTAGAGCAAGAAAAAGTGATCTGCGAAGCGGGCTACTCTGATGGTTCAACTGCAGTGGATTACGATGTTGAGATGTACGATTACGATGACAACTTGATTGCCAAAGTAACCACAGACAAGCGTTCGATTGCTGAATTTACTCATCCTCAAACGGACTTCTACCTTGTCTTCGATGCTGGTCATGAAAACCCAGTAGAAGTGGATGTGGTTGAGTTAAAAGAGAAATGATTACGCAGAAAGTTCGCCCAGATAATGGCAGCCGTGAAGGCAAATGGGTTGCTCTGACCATTGCTGGCATTCTCGCTATATCAACGCTTTTGCTGCCTTATCATCAAACCGAATCAGAGCACACTGAAGCACTCGCACATCAAGTATTGATTACCGATCTTGAACAAGAAGAACTTGCCATGATTGCTGAGCTCAAACTTGCTCATGAGGAAATCCGTGATCTTCATATTGATGAAGGTCAATGGCCAGAAATCAGTGAGCTGGAAGAGTTTTGGGTTGCTCCATTTGTTAAAGACCAAAGCTGGCAGCGTAAAGGCTCTCATCATTGGCAACGCTTAGATGCAGGGATTTATCTCGGTGTAAGGCAAGATGAAAAAGGCGCGGCTTCCATGCTTCTCGATAGTCGGAATGAACACGCTGACATTTGGTTTATTCAATCCACAGCAAAGGCGTCTGATTTATCTCTTGCGGAAATAAGCGAACGCCAGAAGCAAGGTTGGCAACAAATAGTTCTTGTCCCTGCTACGTCTTCAAATGCTCACTCCCATTAAGCTCAATTTTAACGATAAAAACTATGATGAAACGATCTTTTCTACGTCGAATTATAACGGCTAGTGCATTGCTGGCAGTAGCTTCATCGAGCTTTGCAGCAGATAAGCTCAATATTGGTATTACGCTTCAACCATACTACAGCTATGTCAAAGCGGTGGTCGGAGATAAAGCGGAGATCATTCCTTTGGTCGATGCGGGCTTTAATCCTCATAATTACTTGCCGCAACCGAATGATCTTAAGCGTTTGAACCAAATGGATGTGATTGTCGTGAATGGGATTGGCCATGACGATTTTGCACTAAAAGTGATCCAAGCGGCTCAACGTGATGACCTAGTGGTGATAGAAGCAAACAAAGAAGTACCGCTGTTACCAGCAATGGGGCAATCAGTCGGCAAAGGCGCGGTGAATCCACATACATTTGTTGGCCTATCGACTACGATTCAAAAGGTTTACACCATTGCGAGTGAACTGAGCAGACTTGACCCAGAAAATGCCGCTTTTTACCGTAAAAATGCGCGAAAGTACGCAAAAGCGTTTCGCCTTCTAAAGCGTGATGCCATGTTGTCACTTGGGCAGTTAGATACGGCAGGCATGAAGGTTGCGACCACGCACAATGCTTACGGTTATATCTTGCAAGAGTTTGGTGTCGATGTTGCAGCGGTGATTGAACCAGCACACGGTGTTGAGCCAAGTGCTAGCCAACTTCAAGAAACCATCGAGAAGATTCGTCAATCCGGTATTGACGTGCTGTTTTACGAACTCAATATGCCTAACCGCTTTGTCGATACGATTGAAGAAGCGACAGGTGTACAGCTTTACCGTTTTTCTCATATGACCCATGGCGAGTACGAAGCCAATAAGGTTGAAGTTGAAATGCGTGAAAACGTCGCAACGCTTATTGAAGCAATGAAGTTCGTCGCAAGCAAACACGCGCAGGAGAAAGCGTGATGCCAGGTCCTTCTATTTCTCTTAACGGGGTAGGCCTGAAATATGGTGACAACCTCATTCTGCAAGGTATTCAAACCCAGTTCGAGGCGGGACAATGCCACGTCATTATGGGCCCTAACGGTGGTGGTAAGACGTCCCTGTTGCGTTCAGTCTTGGGCCTAACGCCTTTTACGGGTGATATCTCGGTTCATTGGCCAGATCCAAAGCTGACGCAACAAGCAGGTAAAATTGGTTATGTACCTCAAAAGGCCATGTTTGAAGCCAGTCTGCCACTGACAGTGATGGACTTTGTATTGCTGAATCAAACACGCGTTCCGCTGTTTTGGCGACGTAAGTCTAAGCAAACTCAACAAGCACTGGCTCAGTTAGAGCGTATGGGGATGGCTGCGCGTTGTGACCGTCGTATGGGACAATTATCAGGTGGTGAGCAACAACGTGTGTTGTTTGCTCAAGCCCTTTTAGACGATCCAAGTTTGTTGGTGCTTGATGAGCCAACGACTGGCATGGATGAGCAAGGGGTTCGTTACTTAGAAGGTCTGATTCATGAAGTGGTTGCTGAAGGTAAAACCGTGCTCGCAGTGCATCATGATGTGACGGCTGTACGTCGTTTGGATGCTCAGGTCCATGTCGTGAATCGTCAAATCGTGGCGTCAGGGCACCACTCAGAAGTATTGAGTCCAGAACGTATCGAGTCGCTGTTTAAGCACTACACAGCAAAAGTGGAGGCGGCGTAATGGATTGGTTAAGAGAGCTTGCTCTGCATGGTGTGGAAGCGGGTTGGTTAAGCGACAGTTTTGCTTATGCGTTTATGGTTAATGCGATTGTCGCTGCGTTAATTCTGGGGCCTTTGTTGGGCGGCTTGGGCACGTTGGTGATTGCTAAGCGTTTGGCGTTCTTTTCTGAAGCCGTCGGTCACGCAGCTCTGACTGGTATTGCGATTGGTGTCCTGCTGGGCGAGCCACCAGAAAATCCATTTATTGGACTGTTTAGTTTCTGCATGATCTTCGCTTTATTGCTGCATTTCGTGCGAAATCGAACCAATGTTCCATACGATACACTCGTCGGGGTATTCCTTGCGCTGGCTTTGGCAGTTGGTGCTGCCTTGCTGATGTATGTGGCACGAAAAATCAATATCCACATGTTAGAGAACGTTCTGTTTGGCTCAATCCTCACGGTGACAGACAGAGATATTACGATTTTGGCAGTGAGTTGCTTGATCATTTTATTACTGCTGATCCCGACATTTAACCGCATTTTGTTGACTTGCATCAGCCCAGATATTGCTCGTGTTCGAGGCTTTAATACCAGCTTCTATGATTACCTGTTCGTTATGATGATCACGCTTGTCACCATTGCGGCAGTGAAGATCATTGGTGCCGTGTTAGTAGGCGCGTTGCTACTTATCCCAGGGGCTACAGCACGTCTACTCACTAAGCGAATGGGTAGCTTTGTGTTGCTGTCATCCTTACTCGCGACCATCGCGTGCTTGGTGGGGACGGTTTTACCGATGGAGTTGGAACTTCCGGTGCCATCTGGCGCTTCGATCATTATCGTTTCTGCCATTTTCTTCTTAATCGCAACGATGTACCGCATCGTACGTAAAGCTTAGTCAGGTATCTAAATATGAACACGAAAAAGCTAATCATCGGGTTGGGCTTAATAGCAACGAGCGCATATACGCCACTTACTGTTGCCAAAGACATTCTCACCAGTACTCCTGTCACTTACATGCTGTCAGAGCAGTTGATGCAAGGCACAGGGATTGAAACCAGCTACTTGCCACCTAAGCGATATGGCATCGAGCGTTTAGTTAACTGGTTTGGTAGTAAAGGTCAGCAGCAAGTGATTAAAGCGGGTCAGGATGCAACGGTGGCGATCACGTTGGGGGCTATTTGGCATCAAGATCCTACCTTTGTTTACGCTCGTCAGGGTAACGTACGTTTGATTGAAATTGATGCTTCTCAGGCTATTTCGCCAAGGGCGCAAGGGGTTGCAGCGTTGAAACTAGAAAACGGTGAAACGTCTAAATTTGCGTGGATGAACCCGACGAACTTGATTCGGATGGCTGCCATCGTTGGTGAGGATCTGCAAAAAGTGTATCCTCAGTATCAAACTCAGATAGAGAAGAACCAACAAGCTCTAATGCTAGATGTGCGTGAACTGATCAATCAGCAACAAGACGTTATTTTCGAAAAAGAGATCGATTCGGTGGTATTGTTGGGTGAATCGTTAGAAGATTTCGCATCAGGTAATCAATTGTTTGTTGTTGACCGCCAATTTAAACCTGAATTGGAATGGTCAGAGGCAGAGAAACTATCTTTAAAAGCTCAATTTGAGGAAGATGAAACTCTGTGGCTGATCACTGATAAACGCCCGTCAAAAACGTTAACTTCATTAGTTTCACAGGATCGCATACTGCAAATTGATGTTATTGACCGATGGGGCAGTAAAGGTATCAAAACTGAGAAGCCACTCGCACGCTGGCAGTTGTAACACGCAAAACACCACACAAATTATGAAGGGAACTGAAAAGTTCCCTTTTTTTATGGGATCAAGATCAAAAATCAACCACAAATAACACTAGTTGCATAAGAAAGTGTTTGTTTCATTTATATTTCATTACTACTTTGTTATCTGTTCGTTGCGATTGATGCTTTTTGCTTTTGTTGTCGGGGCGAACCAGTACAAACAACTATATGGATGTTAACAATGAAAATGAAAACTCTAGCCGTTGCAGTGGCGGCACTAGCAGGTGGTTCTCAAGTCTTCGCAGCAGAAGTTTACAACAGCGACGGCACATCTCTTTCTATCGGCGGCCACGTATCTGTGGGCGTTGGTGAGTACTTTGAAGAAGACGTTAAGGTTCATCAAGTATCTCCACGTATCAACGTTGGCGGTAAAAAGGACATTGGTAATGGCGTAACGATCGACGCTAAAGGTGAATGGTCTCTAAACTATCTTAATGGTGGCGACAATTCTTTTTCTACTCGCCTGGGTTACATCGGAGCGACGCATGACCAATACGGCCGCTTAGTAGTCGGCACACAATGGGCACCATACTACGACGTTGCTGGCGTTGCGGATATGCCAATCGCGTTTGCCAATGACTTCTTATACGCCCCTGGTTACTACGAGCTTGGCTCTTCTCGTGCAGAGAAAATGGTAAGTTACCGTAAAGGTTTTGAATTTGGTGAAGGCTTTGGCTTAAACCTAGGTCTAGGTTGGCAAGGTCAAAATGGTGACTTTGATGATCGTGGACAAATTGCTTTAAGCACTGAGCTAGCAGGCTTTGGTTTAGGCTATGTATATAGCGGTGGTGATGTTGATTTTGGTGGCAAATCTGAATCAGCAACATCGCATGTATTCTCAGCAAACTATGGTAAATATGGTGCGGGTCTATACGCAGCACTTGTATATGGTATGAATGAATACTTTTACCGCGGCCTAGAAGAGACTAGCCAACTTGAAGGTCTATTGGCTTACGGCGTTAACGATTGGACGTTCAGTATTAACTACGAAGGTGTAGAAAACGATAAAGACAGCAAAACAATCACTAGCGAAACGGCTCTACAAGCTGAGTACGCAGTGACGCCATCTTTCTACACGTTTGCTGCTTACCAGTTTGACCTAGGTAACGACTACAACAACGAAGAAAACGACTACTGGACTCTAGGTGCTCGTTACTACTTCTAATAAATAGGACAGTTTCTACTGCCTAAACACATTTATTGTGTTAACGCCTACTCGCCGTGAGTAGGCGTTTTTCTTTCTGTTTAACTCATCTGAGTTATGTCACCGAGTATCTAGATTGAAAAATGCCCGCGTAAAAGCGGGCATTGTTTTCGGTGACTTATAATGAATGACGACTAAAGCTTATTTTGTCTCCAACAGATCTAGGAAGAAAGCGTACTCAAGCGCGTCTTCTTTTAATCGTTTGAATCGACCAGAAGCGCCGCCATGGCCTGCTTCCATATCGGTTTTGAACAGCAAGACATTATCATCAGTCTTCATTTCACGAAGTTTGGCTACCCACTTCATTGGCTCAAAGTATTGAACTTGTGAATCGTGCAAACCCGTTGTCACTAACATGTTCGGGTAATTCTGAGCTTTCACGTTGTCGTACGGTGAGTAGCTCAGCATGTAGTCGTAGTAGGTTTTATCATTCGGGTTACCCCATTCATCGTATTCGTTGGTCGTGAGAGGAATCGACTCATCCAACATGGTCGTCACTACGTCAACAAAAGGAACATGCGCGCCAATACCGCGGTAGAGTTCTGGTGCTTGGTTGATAATAGCGCCCATCAGTAGGCCGCCCGCAGAGCCACCAACAGCAAACACTTTATCTTTGGCACCGTAGCCTTCTTCAACAAGTCCTTTGGTTACGTCGATGAAGTCATTGAAGGTATTTTGCTTAGTCAGCTTTTTGCCATCTTCATACCAAGGACGCCCAAGCATTTCTGAACCACGAATATGCGCGATTGCGTACACGAATCCGCGATCAAGTAAGCTCAAACGAGTTGAACGGAATGTTGGCTCGATAGTGGAGCCGTATGAGCCGTAGCCGTACTGATAGATTGGGTTAGTACCGTCTTTCTTGAAGAGGTCTTTGCGGTAAACCAATGAAACTGGCACTTGTTTGCCATCACGAGCTGTCACCATGATTCGCTCTGACTGGTAGTTATCGGCATCAAAATCACCAAGTACCGGTGTTTGCTTCATGATTTCAGATTCACCTGTATTTAGGTCGAAATCGTAGTAAGTCCCCGGTGTCGTCAGGCTGCTGTAATAGATGCGAACTTTTGAATTGTCTAGTTCAAGGTTACCCGTGAGGTAAGCTGCAAAAGCCGTATCGTTGAATTCGAGTGGAAACTCTTTGCCTGTTGATAATTGACGAACCTTCACGGTCGACAAGCCATTCGTACGTTGCTCATAAACAAGATGATCGTCAAACAAGTCGAAATCAACTAGCTGAGAATTGTCGTTAGCAGGAATGACATCGACCCATTTAGAGCGGTCATGCATCTCTTCAGCTTTCACTTTCATTAAACGGAAGTTTACGGCTTGATAGTTGGTGTAGATGTAGTACCAATCACCCAATTTAGCGATGCTGTACTCAATACCAGTCACTCTAGGGTAGAAAGCTTCGGCTTTGGCGTTCGGGTTATTGGCATCAATCACAGACACGCCACTTGTTTCTGTACTTGAGTGCCAAATGTAAACTTGCTCACCGTCTTTACTCTTACTCAAGAAGGTGTAGTAAGCGCTGTCGGTTTCTTCGTATATTAGCTCATCGCTTGTTTGAGGCGTGCCCAATACATGGCGGTAAACCTGATAACCTAAAAGTGTTTGCGGGTCTTTCTTGATGTAGTAGAAAGCTTGGTTGTCGTTTTGCCACGCGATTGCGCTTGATGCGCCTTCAATTTCATCTTTGAGATATTCGCCCGTCGTGAGGTCTTTGATCTTGATGGTGTAAATACGGCGACTCAGGGTATCTTCGCCATAAGCCAACAAGTTTTCATTTGGGCTGATCGTTAAGCCGCCAATACTGAAAAACTCATGTTCTTTTGCCAGCTCGTTAACATCTAAGATGACTTGCTTATCTTTACCTGCAAAGTCTTTTGCACGTAGGTGTACTTCGTATTCGTTATCGCCTGTCACTTCATTCGAGTAGTAGTAACTGCCTTTTCGAACTGGAACAGAATTGTCATCTTTCGCAATACGACCTTTGATCTCTTCAAACAGCTGTTCTTGCATTGCTTCGGTGTGTTTTAAAACGGTTTCTGCGTATTGATTCTCTTGCTCAAGGTGTTGCAAGATTTCTGGGTCTTGGCGCTCATCATCACGCATCCAGTAGTAATTATCGATTCGTGTATCACCATGAATATTCATTGCATGAGGGACTTTTTTAGCAACGGGTGCTTGGGTTTGTTGAGCAACGAGTTGCGATTGGGAGTAATGGTTCATGGTTGGTAATCCTTGATTGCTGCATCCGACGACTAGCGCGACCGATACGGCCAACGTGGTTAAAGTGAAACGCATCTGTGTATCCTTATTGTGTACTCTTCTCGTGTTGCTTCGCCATTCATTTATAGTGTGAGTAAAAGTACGTTTGTGTTCTTCCAGTGAATGTATTTATATCGAATGGCCAACGAATAACTTCTGTATAAGCAACTGTTCTTTTTAGCAAAGATTGGATGGGATGTTAAATGCAATTGCTGGTGGATGAGAGCTAAAGGGTAAGATATGTGCAACAAAAAAGGGACACACTTTTCAGCATGTCCCTTTTCTTTATCTTGGTGGGGATGAGAATCAGATTTTAGATCGCCAGTGGCATTTCGTTTGAATGGTCGTGCTTGCGATTAACCCAACGCAAACCAAGCATAGCAATGATCGACATTGCCATCATCAAACAACCTAGCGGCATTTGGTCTTGTGCCGGGAAGAACGAAGCGAACAGCGTCGCGATACCCGCACCTAGGTTTTGCATGCCACCTAAAATCGCACCGCCAGTGCCCGCGTGGTATGGGAACGGTGAAAGTGCACCTGTTGTTGCCGCTGGGAACAAAATACCTGCACCCAAGAAGTAAATGGTTGCACCGCCAATCAGAGTCAACGCCGTTGTTAGACCAAACAGACCCGGAATCAATACTACTGCTGAGCCAACTAAGATAGCCACTAGACCAACATTCAAAGCACGGCGCTCAGAGCGACGCTGTGCGATGTAACTTGATAAACCTGCACCGACCAAGTAACCCGGAATCGGTAAGACAAACAATAAGCTTACTGTGGTTGCTGGTAAACCAAGTACGCCACCTAGTAGTACACCCGCTGCTGCTTCAAATACTGCCACGCCTGCGAACGTTGCCACCAATACCAGCAAGAAACCTTGGAAGCGTTTGTCTGACAGTACGAACTTGTAGCTCTTCGCCACAGATTCATGTTTGCGACGTTCTTTCGGCAAAGTTTCCATCATGCTTGTCATCATGGTGATCACTACTGCGATACCAAACAGAGCAAGGAATAAGTAGCTAGAGCGCCAACCGAAAGCTTCAGTTAGGTAACCGCCTAGTACAGGGGCCATCAATGGCGAGAAAATTACACACATGCTGATCAAGCTGTTTGCACGGTGCAGTTCTGCGCCTTCAAAACAGTCACGAGTCAGTGTGCGAGACATCGCACCGCCACAACCGATACCCAAACCTTGGATAAAGCTACCGGCTAGGAACCATTCGTACTCATGAGCAAATAGCGCCACCAAAGTACCAAGAATGTAGATGATTAAACCCGCAACGATGATTGGTTTGCGACCAAGGCGATCAGACAGTGTGCCGTACACAAACTGCGACAGACCGTAAGGGATCAGGTAACACGCCATCACAGCTTGAAGTGACGACGCTGATACCAAGAACTCACCCGCCATATGACCAATAGAAGGCACGTACATCGTTTGAGTCATTTGACCTACGGCAGTCAGAATTGCGATTAAAAAGGTAAGTTTCGCTAATGGAAACGAGGCGGACATTTGCGTATCTCTCCAGAAATTTAAGACGTAAAAAGCCTTAGCGCTCCATATAGGAGAGCCAAATAAACAAAGTGATTAGGGAATCTAGGCGCGAGATATTAGAGCTTGAGTGCTGACTTAGCAATCAAAAAGTGTGAAGTTGAGCAAGATAAAAATCTATGATTTGGATTAGAAAATCTAATCTATTTTTGTTGAGTGTTGAAAACGAAAAAGGGAGCCGAAGCTCCCCTTGAAATACTGCGCTCATTTAGAACAACTTTCGTTATTCGCGACCTGAAGCATAGGCGTAAAGCAACTCAAGTGCGATAGTTGCGCCAGCCAAGGCCGTTACATCGCTGTGGTCGTAAGGAGGTGAGACTTCCACCACGTCCATACCTACGATGTTCATGCCAGCGAAACCACGGATGATCTTCAGAATTTTATCTGAGTTCAGGCCGCCACAAACTGGTGTACCTGTACCCGGTGCAAACGCCGGATCCAGACAGTCGATGTCAAAAGTGACATACACAGGCTTATCCGCAACCGTGCGACGAATCTCTGCCAGAATCTCTTCTACCGACATGTCGTTCGCTTGCATCGCGTTGATCACATTGAAGCCGTGATCTTGTTGGTCATATTCAGTACGAATACCAATTTGGACTGAGTTCTTCGCAGAAATCAGACCTTCTTTTGGCGCATGGTAGAACATAGTACCGTGGTCGTAAGAACTGCCGTTCGCGTATGTGTCTGTGTGCGCATCGAAGTGAATCAGTGCCATTTGACCATGGTGTTTTGCGTATGCACGTAGGATTGGTAGCGTGATGAAGTGATCACCACCTAAGCCTAGCATTGTCTTACCGCTCTTTAGAATCTCACTTGTTGCCGCTTCTAGGCGGTATGTGAAATCTTCAGCATCACCACAATCGAACACAAGGTCACCCGCGTCGATCACTTTCAATTTATCAAATACGTTGAAGTCCCAAGGGAACTTCTTGCCTTCCCAAGCAAGGTTTACTGACGCACGACGGATCGCATCTGGACCCATACGTGCACCAGGACGACCAGAAGTCGCCATGTCCAGAGGAACCCCTAGCACTACAACGTCTGCGTCTGCCGATACTGGATTTTTGATGTACGGTCGACGTAGAAACGACATAGAGTTGGAGTAAAGCGAATAATCGGTTTTAGTAAACAAATCATTCATATCAGAAGTCCTCTAAATAGGTGTAGCCTGCCAAACCTTGTTCTAGTTCAGCTAGGATTTGTTCTTGTTCACTGGCTTCAACACGTGCTGAAACCAATTGTTTGTAATTGTCACGAATCGCATCTACGTCGATGTGAACGTAGCGCATCATGTCTTCTACGCTATCACCTTCGTTGATGTAGCTGATCTCAAATTGACCTTCTTCATCAACATTGACTACTGCACTGTGGGTGTCACCAAATAGGTTGTGCATGTCACCAAGGATCTCTTGGTATGCGCCTACTAGGAAGAAGCCCATTAGGTACGGTTTGTCGTTGCTCCATGCTGGTACTGGTAGTGTGCTCTCAATGCCTTGGCCATCAACGTAATGGTCAATTGCACCATCGGAGTCACAAGTGATGTCCAACATCACCGCACGACGCTCTTCCACATCACCAAGACCAGAAAGCGGCAGAACAGGGAATACCTGATCAATACCCCATGCATCTGGCAGGGATTGGAAAAGAGAGAAGTTCACGAAGAACTTGTCTGCAAGACGTTCGCTCAACTCATCCAAAATAGGACGGTGGAAACGGTTCTTGGTACTCATTTGACGACTTAGCTCGAAGTAAATGCGTAGCGACAGTTGCTCTGCCCACGCACGTTGTTCAAGGTTCAGTACGCCAGTAGCGAATTGTGAGTGCACCTCAGCCAAATCGCTTTGGGTATCGTTGTAAATTTCAATTAATGCACGCGCATCCGTACCATCTTGCAGGTTCTCCCAGTTTCGCCACATGTTTTGTAGCAAGAATGGAGCGTCTACCGCTGGCTCGAACACTTCTTCAGGTTGGTATGTTTCAGTACCAATAACGTTAGAAATCAACACCGCGTGGTGTGCAGTCAATGAGCGACCCGATTCAGAGATGATCACTGGCATCGGTTGTTCGTACTGCTGACACACATCACCTACCGTATTCACGATGTTGCGTGCGTATTCCGCAAGGCCGTAGTTCATCGAGTTCGAAGATTGGCTACGTGTGCCGTCGTAGTCTACTGCTAAACCGCCGCCAACATCGAAGTAATCAATGTTTGCACCCATGGCGCGTAATTCACAGTAGAAACGTGCTGATTCGTTTACACCATTACGAACGTCACGGATGTTTGCCATCTGTGAGCCAAGGTGGAAGTGAACCAACTGCATGGTGTCCAGTTTGTCTTCGCGTTTTAGACGATCAATCACGCTCAATACTTGAGACGCAGATAGACCAAACTTCGATTTTTCACCGCCACTCGCTTGCCATTTACCCGCACCTTGAGATGCAAGGCGGATACGCAAGCCAAGACGTGGTGTTACGCCCAAGCTTTTTGCTTCTTCAAGTACTAGATCAAGCTCAGATAACTTCTCTAGTACGATAAATACTTTGTGACCTAGCTTTTCACCGATCAATGCTAGACGCACGTATTCACGGTCTTTGTAGCCATTACACACGATCACGGAGCTGCCTTGTTGAGCCAGTGCAAGTACTGCCAATAGCTCTGGCTTACTGCCTGCTTCAAGACCCAGCTGTTTATTTTCTAGCTGTGCTTGGCTTGCTAAGATCTCATCAACCACTTCACGCTGTTGGTTTACTTTAATTGGGTATACCAGCAGGTATTTATTTGGATATTGGTATTCTTCAATTGCTTGGTTGAAAGCTTGGCAAATGCCATGCACGCGTTGGTGTACGATTTGTGGGAAGCGCACTAACACAGGCAGATTCAACTGCTTAGCTTCTAGTTCATTTACAATCGCACTGAAAGGGATTTGGTGTGCACGGTCACTACGAGGAGATACGTATACCTCGCCTTGGTCATCAATTCCGTAGAAGCCTTGGCTCCAGTAGTGAACGTTGTAGTCCGCGCGGATGCGGTCTAATTTAGTTGCTTTTTCCAACTCGATTCTCACAAAAATGTATTTAAGCCCTCATTGGAAATAGAGGATAAAATACAAAAAAGCAAATCATGAGGCGCTAACCTCATACCCTGACACGAACTCCGTGTGCGCGCATTAACGGATAAAACCCAACCAGAGTCTAATGATTAAAATTTGTGCTTTCGATTAAGAACTGTTGTTGATGGTTGGTGTAAACATTTATTTAACAGACTGTCCATTCTGCTGTTATAGTTGGTCTGACCAGTAAGGAATTGGTCGACGAAAAATAAGAACAAAGACTCAACAAAACAAGGACATGTTTTGCAGCTGCACAGAATTCAGGGATACATCCAAACCATGTATCTCGCCGAGTATCCAGACAAATTGATGCTGCTTGATGGCGCAAGTCGAGCGGATATTCCTCACCTCAAAGATTTTATCGAGCACCAGCTCAATCGCCCGTTCACAGACCTAAAACTGGTCGTCGTTACCCACATGCACCCAGACCACGCTGGTGCGGCGCACAAACTAAGAGATCTAACGGGCTGCCAGCTATTGGCAGCCAAACGAGATACACATTGGTATGGGGGCTTTGATGGTTGGCTAATGCATCTAACGGATCTGATTTTGGCGCGTTGGATGGCGAACCGAATGCGCAAACCCAAGCGCAACTTATGGTATTCGCGAAAACTAAAGCCAGATATTGAGCTGGTGGATGGAGAGGTGATTCCCGGTTTTGCTGATTGGCAGATATTGGAAACACCGGGGCATACCGACAGGGATTTATCGGTTTATCACGCCGAACAGAGTGTGTTGTACGTAGCGGATTTAATGGTGCAGGTAAAAAGCCATCTGATAGCGCCATTTCCTATCTTTCATCCCAACCAATATCGTAGTTCGTTAAAGCGCGTTTTTGAGATGAAACCAAGCTGTTTATTGGCGGCACATGGGGGAGAGGTTGAGTTTGATGAAGACGCGTATCAACACATCATCAATACCGCACCGGTTAGACCCATTACCCACTGGCGAGTAACGAAGATAAAACTGAAAGGATTAATGCGTTCTGTTCTGAAAAGGAAGAACGATAGACAGGAGAAGGGCAGCTAGAAAATCAGAGAAGAGCCAGATGAGCGACCACGGAGTTCGCTCATCTGAAGCTACGGGGATTATGGAGCCAATAAGTGAGATTGGCTAGGGTCTACCAGAACTTTGTCTGCCATACCCTGACGACCTAACAACATCATGTAAGTCATCTTTTCACGGTTAGTTAGCGTGATGTCGATTGGCCACTCTTGGTCGCCCATGCGTAGCATCGTTGTGATCACGCAGCGGTGTTCGAAGGTACCGTTTGATGATTTCACTTTGCGGTTCGCCTTCAGTGGAGCTTTACAGCGAACGACTTGCTCTAAGTGGTAAACATCTGGGTGTAGATCGAACTCTACGTATGACTGACCGTCTTGTTCAGTGCACTCTAGGTTATCTACGTGCAGAGAAGAAGTCTGTGCGCCTGTATCAATGCGCGCTTCAAGGTGAGTAATCCCTAACTCAGGTAAGCAAATTGCTTCGGCGTTCCCAATGATCATTTTCTGATTCATAGTGTCATCCTAGCGATGAGTTAAAAGAGAGCCCTTTATCAGGCTCTCACTCAAACAATTATCAGCCTTTACCGCGAGTACGGTTAGCGTTTGGTTTTGCGTTCTTCTCGATGAAGTCGAAGATCATGCCTGCAACGTCTTTTTCAGTTGCTGATTCGATACCTTCAAGGCCTGGAGAAGAGTTCACTTCCATTACCACTGGGCCGTTCTTCGATTGAAGAATATCAACACCACATAGGTTTAGACCCATCACTTTCGCTGCGTTGATTGCAGTTGCGCGCTCTTCTTTGCTTAGTTTTACAAGCTGAGCAGAACCACCACGGTGAAGGTTAGAGCGGAACTCGCCTTCTTTTGCTTGGCGTTTCATTGCTGCGATAACTTTGTTACCCACTACGAAACAACGGATGTCTGCGCCGTTTGCTTCTTCAATGAACTCTTGCACCATGATGTTTGCTTTTAGGCCCATGAATGCTTCGATCACGCTTTCTGCTGCTTTCGTAGTCTCAGCAAGAACAACACCGATACCTTGAGTACCTTCAAGTAGCTTGATAACCAATGGTGCGCCGCCAACGTTTTTGATCACGTCCTGAATGTTGTCAGGGTGGTGAGCAAAACCTGTGCGAGGTAGACCAATGCCTTTACGTGATAGCAGCTGCATAGAGCGTAGCTTGTCACGAGAACGGCTGATTGCTACTGACTCGTTCACACAGAATGTGCCCATCATTTCAAACTGACGTACAACCGCTGTACCGTAGAAAGTGATAGATGCACCGATGCGTGGAATAACCGCGTCGTACTTTGGCAATTCTTCACCCATGTAACGGATCTTAGGGTTGTTACTCGTAATATCCATATAACAGTGCAGAGTATCGATAACATCAACTTGATGTCCGCGCTCTTCACCCGCCTGCTTTAGGCGCATGGTTGAATATAGATTCTCATTACGAGAAAGAATAGCAATACGCATGGCAATTCCTTAGTAAGTCAGTACCAAATTAAAAATGTAAGTATAGAGTATAGTGAGTGGGTGTAATTGATGTGACAGAATCCACTCTCTTCAGCGACTTAGAATTGTGGTTGGACAACCACGTCGTCAGAGGTGCGAACCTTAGGGCGTTTTCTCAGTAGATGAAAACGAAAAAATATCGTCGACACGACAAAAATAATTTATTGAACTCTCACACCTTACTGCGTGCGACTGTCAAGGGTGAGAAAAAGAAAATTGAGCCAAAAATTCATCACTTTTCGAAGTAGGAAAACTGAAAAAAGCGGCCATTTGAGCGCTTACTTCTCTTGGCATTGAGAGTGATTTGGAAAGAGTTCAGCCGTTTAGGTGGCTATTCTTATTGATTTGCACCGCCAATCACATCCAATAATACTTCTTTGATGGTCTGGTATCGCAGCGGCAGAGTGCGGCTGCGTTTTCTCACCAAAAACAAATCTTCGTATACCGGTTGTTTTAACTCAGCCACATACAACTCTTCTCTTAGTGGAAAGCTTTCCACCGCACTGTAGGGCAAAACGGTAAAACCAAGCCCTTTGCTGACGGGCAAAAGAATCTGACTGAGTTGGTTAACGTAGCCCGATAATGGCATGTCACTGACCTTGATCTCTTTGAGTAAAGGTTCTGCACATTGGTCGAAAAACAACGTCATATAATGTTCAGCATCAGGGTGACCAATCACGCCGCAACTTCGAAGCAGTTCAGGCGTTAACGTTTTCCCATGATAGGACTTTGGTAAGATCAGACACAGCGCTTCTCTGCCAATTTGTTCACTTTGGAAAACACTCTTGTTGGGAGAGTAAGTCACGATGCCCATATCAATACGGCCGTCAGCAACCCCATTTAGAATTGACTGATTCGGTGCCGCTTCCAAGTGAATCGACAATCCGCGATGCAGGGTTTGTTTTTCAAGCAGTGGATCAAACAGCATCAAGGCAAGTGCTCCGGAACAAGCCAACTTGCAATGACCTGCAAAGGGGTCATCGAAGCTTAGATCTTCCAGCAAGTTTTTCTCTTTCTCTTCCAACTCTAACGCGTAGGCATACACCATTCGGCCTTGCTCTGTCAGCTCAAAGCTTTTGTTCTCGCGCTTAATCAATGGGTGCTGACAAGCTTGCTCTAGCTTTTTGATGTGCTGACTGACACCAGGCTGGGTCATATAGAGCTTTTCTGCTGTCTGAGTAAAGTGGCCGACTTCGACAAGAGTTTTGAATGTGTGTAACCAAACTGGATTAAGCATAGGACGTTGTTTGCTCAGCGTTTATTAAAGAAAGCGTTTCGAGAGAAAGTGTAGAAATAATAGCATGATGCGTGGAATAACGCAGAGGAGGATGGTAAATGACAGGCAAAATAAAACCCCGCCTGGTTTCCCAGACGGGGCTTATTCTTTTTCGCAGCAATCCGGCTACTAATAGGTGCTCCCTGCATCTATCCTTGATTGTGGCTAAGTCCTTTAACCGAGTTCCTTGTTCATCGCCTTCCTAGCGGTGTCCATTCTTGCCTATCATCCTGACGGGCGAACTCTATCCTAGAGCTTAACTACATCCTTGCTGACAACTCATCCTAAGCTATCAAATCTTCATCCTGAAGATACCCAATCCTTTAGGCTTTTTTCCTGTTCCCGCCAACATCCTGTCGACACACTTAGTATTGTTGTTTTGCTGATTACTCTCAATCAGCTAGGTAAAAAAACTTTGGCAGCGAATATTGCTTAAAAAAGGATAATTTTTAATTTTCAGTTAGTTAGGTTTATTGTTCGATTTGTTCTTAGTCAAAAATGGTCGTTTTGCTTACATCGCTTGTGAGAGATCTCGCACAAGGTGACGAGCGAATGTACGAATCGGCGTCTTTTTCGTCTTGTTTAAGAGTTTGCTCAAGATCACAACTCGACTTGTAGCCATAAGATTTGGCGATGGCTTTAGATGAAATTCCCATTTCCTTTATCGCAAACGCAGCCCACTCATCACGAGTTTTTTGCATGATCTGGCGCAGCTTGGTCTTAAAGTTACTCATAAAAGCTCCTTAGTTAGCTTGTCTTTACAAGAGAAGAATAAGGAGCGTGATGAGGCTCAGTTGATAGTATGCCGCTCAATATCAATACTATTGAGGCGTGATGAAGAATATGTCGGTAATACTGATATTATTTGCGCGTGAAACAATACTATCTTGTGGGGTATCAAATGGCGCACATCGAAAAAGTACCGCAAAGGCCTGGTTTTTCTTGGCGCTACCGTCGTATTGATGAACCAGCGAAAGAATACGATTTTCATTTTCACGATGACGTTTTTGAGTTGGTCATCCACCGTCACTTTACGGGGACTTTGCACATTGGGCATCACGAGCTAGAGGTGACCCACAACCAAATGCTGTTAATTGCGCCGGGTGTGCCTCACTCTATTCACTCCACGTCGGTAGAAAGCAACTGCGAGACTCATGTTATTTGGTTTAAGCGTGAGTGGATCGCGAACCTAATGTTCTATTGTACTGAGTTACGCAAGCTAGACCCGTTGTTGAAAGCCGCAAATAAGGGAGTAGTGTTCTCGGAGCGAACGGCACAGCAAGTCGTGGATCTTCTGCAAGAGTTGATGAAAGTGCCCGCGATGGAGCAATTGTCGAGATTCATTCATATCCTATCTTTGGTCGCCCATGACGAAGCGGCAAAAACCTTGATGACTCATTCTTATCTTTCGATGAGTGAACACGAGCAACAAGAAAGAGAGCGCGTCGCAAGTGTGAATGCGTATCTTGAGCAGCATTTTGCCAACAAGGTGACATTGGCCGATTTAGCCAATTACTTGTCGTTGAGTGAAAGTGCGGTCACACGGTTGTTTCAAAAGCACTTTAAAGAGCCGTTTAGCCAACGCTTGATGAAGCTAAGAATCAACCATGCCGCGGATTTGTTGCAATCGACTGAGTTACCAATAGGAATCGTGTTTGAACGAGTAGGCTATCGCAATCAAGCTTTGTTTAATCGCCATTTCAAGACCTACAAGGGGCTGACTCCGAGAGATTACCGACAGCATTACCAGCAGCGAATCCAACCTTAGTTTGAGCATGTGCGTACTTTTGTTGTGCACTAAACTGGAATTTATGTGCAACTGGTATATTATTTGCTAGGTTATCTAAGAATCGTTATTAAGATTCGATGACAGGTTAAATAGGGAACTTGATTGCCATATTTCTGTCATAAGTGATGAGTAAGTTGACCGTATCAACAAGATAAAAGCAGGTTTACTGGTCAAAAAATGACTGCAACGCTTCTACTTTTATCATTATGTTGTGAAATTAGTCACGGTTAATTGATTCGTTCCTCGATAGATTGAAGGGGAATACAACCTTAGACAATAAGCTCAAGATGAGCGTTACCTATATAGATGAGGGAGATTGCTATGAAAAAGATGAGAAGAGCTCAGCTACATCGTGTTCGTATCCAATACTGGAAAGACACAAAGACTGAGACTGCTAAAAAAGCATAGTAAACCATACTCAATGGCACTGAGCTGGCAATGGACGGATAACCTTCCATAAAATGCCAGCTCTAAAATTATCTAGCACACCCATACTCTCCAAGACTCCTGCTTTCCTAAACTAAGCTTCCAAAACAACCAAACACTTCACTTTTTCTAGATTCAACATTTCAGCACAAAACCATAGCCTTAAATGCAAAAAAGCCAGTCCGAAGACCAGCTTTCTCATTACTTGCTCAACTCTGTTTATTCCAGAGTGATTCTGTAATTACAGGTAGTTTGCGTCAACCAATTCGCCAGCTTTTGCGCTGCTTACTTCTGGGCGAGCTTGTAGCCAAGCTAGAACCTGTGCTTTTTGTTCTTCAGTTGCGCTTTCGTAACGCTCTGTTGAACATAGGAAGCCTTCAAACAGCTCTAGACCGCCGCCACCAAAGCATAGGTTTAGGCCATCAATGTAGTCGATAAACTCATCAACGAATGCATCGTAACGGTCGAAGTCGTTGATGTCTGTTTCACAGCTGATTTCAAAGCCTAGGATCGCGAATTCACCTAGGAATAGCTTCTTACGCAGACGACGATTTTTGTTATCGATTTTATCTAGTTTCATGATTATCTCTCGTGGATGATTTGAGTACACCTTATACCCCCAAATCTGGCTTAGCCCAAGTAAAATCGGGAGTACATAGAATAGATGGGTGCTTTATAACATTTTCTAAACACAAAGTTCATAAAGATAGACTAGTTCTGTCACTTTTCTCTTCCAAACTTCCCCTCGCTCAATGATTTACAAACCTATAATTCAACCTAACACTGGGAAAGCAACACCATGAGTAAGGAAACCTTCGACGCGACGCGTTACAACCAGAGTAATAACAAGCCTTTTGAAGAAGTACTGGAAGCGAGCCTATCTCGACGCAGTATCCTGAAAGGTGGCCTAGGTATCAGTGCGATGACCGCTTTTGGCGCATTTGGTCTATCTGGGTGCAACTCTTCTAGTTCAGGCACTTCTGCTGGTGGCGGCTCTGGCGTTTCAAGTGCAGTCCTCAATTTTGATTCGATTCCAGGCTCATTGACGGACGCAGTATCGATTCCGCAAGGTTACGTAGCACAAGTATTGGTGCCATGGGGTACGCCTCTAAACGCACAAGGTAACGCTTGGAAAGACGACGGCAGCAACACGAGTACCGATCAGCTTAATGCATTGGGTATGCACCACGACGGCATGCACTTTTTCTCGCTAAACGACAGCGACACGGACGGCTTATTGTGTATCAACCACGAGTACATTGATACCGCAGCTCTGCACCCAAGCGGTCCGACAGCTGTGGGCGGTGTGCGTACTATCGTCGATGAAGTTCGTAAAGAAATTAACGCACATGGTGTGTCTGTGGTTCGCGTTCAACTTGAAGACAACATGTGGAAGTTAGTGGATACCGATCCACTAAACCGCCGTTACACTGGCGCGACAGTCATGGATCTTTCTGGCCCTGTCGCGAATACAGAATTGACCATAACTCGCTTCTCACAAGATGGCAGTCAAGCGCGCGGTACACTGAACAACTGTGGTAATGGTTTTACGCCTTGGGGGACTTACCTAACGTGTGAAGAGAACTGGCCGGGTTACTTCGTTAACGCTGGTGTTCGTACTGAAGAACAAGATCGTATTGGTGTTGATGACACGAGCACTCGTTACCTTTGGGAAACGTTAGCGGGTAATGCCGAAGAGCGTTTGGACGAATTCACGCGATTCAATGTAGAACCAACAGGCGCAAGCGCATTGGACGATTACCGTAACGAGGCGAACGGCCATGGTTACATTGTTGAAATCGACCCTTACACGCAAAACTCACGTGCGAAGAAGCGTACTGCATTAGGTCGTTTCCGCCATGAAGGCTGTACATTCGGCAAGCTTGAAGAAGGCAAACCAGTGGTATTCTACTCTGGTCACGACTCTCGCTTTGAGTACTTATACAAATTTGAATCTGCGGCAGCGTGGGATCCTGCGGATGCTAACCCTGATAACCGCTTGGCGATGGGTGACAAGTACATGGATGAAGGCACACTGTATGTGGCGCGCTTCAACGAAGACAGCTCTGGTACTTGGTTACCACTGACACTAGACAGCACGACAGTTTCTGGTGGCACACTTGCAGACAGCTTCAATTCTCTAGCAGAAATCATCTTGAATACGGCTGGTGCAGCTGACCTTGTTGGTGCGACGCCAATGGATCGCCCAGAGTGGTGTACTGTTGACCCATTCACAGGCTCGGTTTACCTGACGCTAACGAACAACACCAAGCGTACAGAGGAAACTAACCCTGCAAACCCACGTTTGAACAACAAGTTTGGTCACGTAATCCGTTGGGATGAAGGCGAAGCAGCAACAGACTTCACGTGGGATATCTTTGTCTTTGGCTCTCCTGCAAACGGTGATGCGGACACTAACCGTTCGAGCTTGACCGAGCTTAACCAGTTTGCGAGCCCAGACGGCTTAGCGTTTGATCCTCGCGGCATTCTGTGGATTCAAACGGACAACGGTGCAGATGAAGTGACGTCTTACACCAATGACCAAATGCTTGCGGTTGTACCGTCTAAGCTGACGGATGAAAACGGCACACAAGAAGTGATCGGTGCAGAAAACCAAGCTGAGTTGAAACGTTTCTTTGTTGGTCCTAACGGCTGTGAAGTGACGGGCTTTACCATTAGCCCAGATTACAAGTCTCTGTTCGTAAACATTCAGCACCCAGGCAACTGGCCTTACAGCGACAATGCAGCAGAAGAAACACCTGCGGGGATGACACTGCGTCCACGTGCAGCAACGGTGGTTATTCGCCGTGAAGACGGTGGTGAAATTGGTGTTTAACCAATAGGTCATACAACTGAAAATCGGGAATAAGAAAAGCCCTGCGTTTGCAGGGCTTTGTTGTTTTCTATCTAAATACACATGCACTTTATATCTAGACAAGTAACTTAGTTTTTGAGCGAGCCGCCCGCAGTGCGAATCACATCTTGATACCAGAAGAAGCTCTTCTTACGTTTACGTTCTAACGTACCTTGACCATCGTTGTGGCGATCAACGTAGATGTAACCGTAACGTTTGCTCATTTCAGCGGTTGAGTTCGCGACCAAATCGATTGGTCCCCAACTGGTGAAGCCCATCAGCTCAACGCCATCCAAAATTGCTTCATGTGCTTGTACAAGATGGTCGTTCAAGTAAGCGATGCGGTAATCATCTTGAATCTCACCGTTTTCATCGATTTCATCACGTGCACCTAAGCCGTTTTCTACGACGAACAGTGGCTTTTGGTAGCGATCGTGAAGGAAGTTCAGCAGAACACGCAGGCCTTTTGGATCGATCAACCAACCCCATTGGCTCTTTTCAAGGTATGGGTTTGGTACGCTATCGACGATGTTACCCACCTCTTTCTGTTTCGGATCCGCACTTGCACAGCCGCTTGCGTAGTAGCTGAATGAGATGAAATCGACACTTGCCGATGCAATTTCTTCTAAGTCGCCTGCTTCCATCTGAATTTCAATGCCATTTTCACGGAAGTAACGCTTCATGTAGCCAGGGTACTGACCACGTGTTTGTACATCACCGAAGAACAACCACTTGTTGTTTTCATGCATTGCAGCAAGCACGTCATCAGGATTACAGGTGTATGGGTAGTTGATTGCGCCAAGCAGCATGTTACCAATCTTGCCGTTTGGTACGATTTGCTGACACAGTTTTACCGCTTTTGCGTTTGCGACTAGCTGGTGGTGAATCGCTTGGTAAATCTCTTGTTCACTGGCGTCTTCTTGCAAACCAACACCAGTAAATGGTGCGTGCAGTGACATGTTGATTTCGTTGAACGTTAACCACAGCTTCACTTTGTCTTTGTAGCGTTCCAGCACAGTGCGAGCATAGCGTTCGAAGAATTCGATGACGCGACGATCGCCCCAACCGCCATAGTTCTCGACCAGTGCGTAAGGCATTTCGTAGTGAGATAAGGTCACGAAAGGTTGGATGTTATGCTCGGCAAGTTCGTCAAAAATTTTATCGTAGAACGCCAAACCTTCTTCGTTAGGTTCTAGCTCGTCACCGTTCGGGAAGATGCGGCTCCATGCTAAAGATAGGCGCAGACAGTTAAAGCCCATCTCTTTGAATAGCGCAATGTCTTCTGGGTAGCGATTGTAGAAGTCGATCGCCACGTCTTTTATACCCGGCGTACGTTCTTCACGGGTTTGATGCGGACTCAAAATACCGTTTGGCAGCATGTCTGATGTCGATAACCCTTTACCCCCAAGGTTGTACGACCCTTCTACTTGGTTTGCAGCAATGGCACCGCCCCAAAGAAAATGTTCAGGAAACTTAATCATGTTTCTCACTCTTTATCGTTCGGAAGTTATTCGTTTTATTTGCTTGAGAATAGTGTAGGTCAAGGAGGGATTCTTGTATCGAGATCGTGTTTTTCTCAAACAGCGGGGATGCCTAGTTCTAATGATGATTTTGTAATCAATATCAACCTAGGCTGATTTGAACAACAAAGTGAAAGTCAGCCCATTTTGTTCATTCTTATGCACGCTAATTTGTCCATTCATATCACGCATATTGTTGGCCGTAATTGCTAAACCTAGCCCCAATCCTTCCCCAATTTTCTTTGAGGTTTGGAAGGGTTCAAACATCGATTCGAGCATCTCATTTGAGACGCCGCAGCCATTGTCACTCACCGTTAGTTCTACCTGATTTGCCGTTGGGTTGACGATCAAGTTGAGCTGAGGATTAGTGGTGTTGCCCATCGCATCCAATGCGTTCGAGACAAGATTGCCGAGCACCTGAAGCAGTCGTTGTTCTTCACCCATGATGTTAGGTAAATCGTGAGGAACTCGAACACGCACATCCACCTTGTCTAATTGGGATTGATAAACGCGCAAGGTCTCTTCGAGTGCGGAGGTAAGAGAAATCGCTTGTAGGCTTTCTGGTTTGTTATAGGCGAACGTCTTTAGCTGACTGGTCATGCTTGCCATGCGATCAATCAGCTTCTGTACCAAAACATTGTTGGCTTTCATCATCTCCGTTTCGCCACGTTCTGCCAACAGTTCGTTTGTGGTGAGCAGGGTACGCAAACCTGTCAGTGGCTGATTAAGTTCATGAGTAATTGCGCTCGACATGCGACCCAAGGCGGCCATTTTGCTTGATTCAATCAACTGACTTTGCGCTTCTTTTAGCGCTTGAGTTCGCTCTTCTACCCGTTGCGCCAGTTCTTGGTTGACCTGTTGCAGTGACTGCTCGGCTTTTTTCCGTTTGCTGATGTCGATGATCGTCGCAAGGAAATACTGCTCGCCATGCCAAGGGAAGCTGGTCAGCGAGAACAAGACAGGGAAGACGCTACCGTCACTTCGTCTGGCAATGGTTTCGACCGTACTGATCTCTGCGAGCTCTTTATGTTTAGGTAAGTCCTTGAGCAACTTAAGTGTGGTGGAATTAGGATTGCCTGCATCGAATAACTCCCAAGCAAAAGCATGTCGATTGACGCTTTCTGGTAAACAGAACAAACGCTTCGCCATTGGGTTGAGATCGAACAGTTGCCCTTGTTCATCAATCAATAGCAAACCAACGTGGGTCTTATTGATCATCTGTTTCAAGCGGCGTTGGGACTCTTCCAACAAGGCTTGAATTCGTTGTTGGTTGATGTGTTTTTGGCGACGTTGTAGACCAATGATGACGAGTAATACAACCAACAAGAGCAGCGTCGCTACGCTCCAACCAATCACGTTGATGGTTTGTTGAATCGGCTTAGAAGGGGTGAGGTAGCTGACGTACCAATTCAAATCATCCAATTTTACGGTGTGCGCAAAATAGCGTTGTTGGTTGAGCGTCCACACGCTGATGTTGGTGTTGTCGTATAAGCGCTGCGTTTCTAACTGAACGGTGTTGCTTGGTTCGTTAAACCAGTCTGCGTTATAGAGCGAGCTACTCGATAGAAAAAAGCGTTGCTGGCGATTTTGCAACGTAATGATGTCTTGGCTGGTAATGGTCTGTTCGGTCAATAGGCTAAGGTTGATTTGTACCACCACAATGCCTGCGATATCCAAACCATCGTAGATAGGCGCTGCAAGATAATACAACGGGCTCGAACCTTTGGTTTTGTTTACTAAGGAAACACCGCCGCCTTGATTGTGGATTTGTTCCACAATGGCTTTTCGGTCAGACAGGCTAAAGCGCTCTTCGATTAAACTCGAGACCAATACTTCGCCAGAGTTAGACAGGATTAGCCAACCTTCCGTATTGGCGGCTTTATCTAGCTGAGTCAGCAGGGTTTGCAATGGCTCGTAATAAGTCAGATTCCCTTTCACAAATGCGATGGTTTCTGGATTGTTGGTAACGAGGTAAGGCAGATGATAGAAGCGTTTAAGTGCACGGCGAACTTCACCAATATAGTCGAGCAGTTTTTGTTGAGCTTCGGTTTGAGTTTGTACACTCAACCACTGACGGGCTACCTCTCTGCTGGCGCTATAGCAAGACAACATCAGCACTGCCGCAATTGCGACCACAAGCCATGTTTTGCCATTCCTTTTGCGCTGCATACCAACTCCATTCAGCTAGTGCGTTCTCACCAACAGTCATTAAAGAGTGCGCCTAACTGGTTGGATGTTAAAGACTTGTAAGCAAGAAGTGAGATCTAGCTCCTTTTCTCCTCAGTGGTTTTTGCTACCGTTAATAAAGAGCGATTTCTTTCCCACCCCATAAAGCAGGCAGTAACTCATGGCTTTTGACGACATCCCTAAAATTGCACTTATCGAAGACGATGACATTGTTCGTCAGGCTACCAGCCAATGGCTGCAACTGGCGGGGTTTGACGTGACCGCATTCAGTTTAGGCGAAGAGGGCAAAGCGGCCATTCTGAGCCAAGAATTTGATGCGATTGTCAGTGATGTTCGCCTGCCAGACACCGATGGTTTGTCGATACTAGAAAGTCTGATTGCCAATCACATTCCAACGCCAGTTATCTTGATCACCGGACATGGTGACGTTGATATGGCTGTAGGGGCGTTACAAAACGGTGCGTTCGATTTTATCGAGAAACCTTTCCAACCTGAGCGTTTATCTCAACGTGTGACCGAAGCCGTCGAGAGTTATCGCGCGCAAACGTCTACTCAAGATCGCCAAGAGTACCTATCTAGCGTTAGCGGCTTAGAAGAAGTGTTGATTGGGCGAAGCCGAGTGATGCAACAGCTTAGAGAACAAGTTGCCAAGTTAGCACGCATTGATACTAACGTGATCATTTACGGTGAAACAGGTTGTGGTAAAGAGTTGGTAGCGACCAGTTTGCATAATGAAAGCCAACGCAGAACCCATCATTTTGTGCCAATAAACTGTGGCGCCATTCCTGAGAATCTGTTTGAAAGTGAGCTGTTTGGGCATGAAGCAGGGGCATTTACCGGAGCGGCTAAAAAGCGCATTGGTAAATTGGAATACGCGGATAAAGGTACCTTATTTTTTGATGAAATCGAGAGTATGCCGCTGTCTATGCAGGTGAAAGTGTTGCGTTCATTACAGGAACATACGGTTGAGCGCGTTGGAGGCAATCAACAGATCTCAGTTGATTTGAGAGTGATCGCCGCCGCGAAAGAAGATCTCAATGATCATGATGAGTTTCGTCAGGATTTGTATTATCGACTCAATGTAGCGCAGATCTATTTGCCACCACTACGTGAGCGAGAAGAAGATGCGTTGATCTTGTTCGAACACTTTGCTCTGAAAAGTAACCCTGAGAGTCGTCCACTGAGTGAAGCTGATAGAAAAGCCATTCTTGCTTACGCTTGGCCCGGTAACGTGCGCGAGCTAAGGAATGTCGCGATGCGTTTTGCCTTGGATGAAACCGTTTCCGTAATGGAAATTCTCTCCAGTCGACCCTCTTCTACAACCGAAGAGACACAAGCGGGGGTTCCGTTGGCGATTCAGCTACACAACTTTGAACGTAAGGTACTACACGATTCCTTAGTTCGACACCAAGGACGAATTACGGATGTGATGGTTGAGCTAGATTTACCGCGCCGAACCCTTAACCAAAAGATGCAGAAGTTTGGTTTGAATCGCTCTGATTACACCTAACTGAATCAACTACGGGCTCTATTTTATGCGCTCTCTTTGAAGGAAGAAAACGTCAGCTCTTTGCCTTGCTCGGAGAGAACAGTCACGCGGTCGCGACCATTCTCTTTAGAGTGATACAACGCGTGGTCGGAGCGAGAAATTACATCGTGAAGTGTTTCGTCCGGCTTCATCTGAGCGACACCAAAACTCATGGTCACAGGTATATTGCTTGCGGCGCAGCATGGCTCTGTTCTTACCCAACTGCGAACTTTCTCAGCATACTCTGCAGCTTGTTGGGCTGTATGTTTTGGAAGAACAATCATAAATTCGTCGCCTCCAAAGCGGATGGCTTGGGCTTGTTGAGGAAGATAACGGCTCATAATGTTTGCCACTCGTACAATCGTCTCATCCCCAGCTAAGTGCCCGCATGCGTCGTTAATGTGTTTAAAGTTATCAATGTCCGTCATGATGATGCTAAAGCTTTCTCGTTTGTCGATTACTCGCTGCATCATCTTCGGTATAACCTTTTCCATGGCTCTGCGATTAAGTAATCCAGTCAGCGCATCCTGAATCGAAAGGTTTTCAATCGAAATTAATAAACGAGCGTTGATTAGCCAAAGCATGCAAAAGCTCATTGAGACGACAAGGCAGATGCTAAATAGGAAGGTGAGCTGATGGATCAGTCCTGCAGACATAAAGCTCGATAACTCTGAACCAAAATAAGACCAAATGACTCGCACGGCCATAAAAGCGCCATATCCAATTAGCGAAGCAGCCATGCCGATCATTGGCCATTTATCGTCTTGATTGTCGCCTTTCATCATCGCCCAGCCACTTGCTAACGTTACTGCTGATAAGTAAATACTGATCACCAGAATACGGATACGGATAGAGGGCATATGGAAAGTGAAGTAGTAAATGAGAGCGACAACAATGGGTAGCACAGCAGTAAAGCCGTAAGCGATCCTAAGTGTAAAAGCGCGGAAGATACAAACACCATAAAGTGTCAGCAGAAAGCCAATGAGCAACGTAGTATTAGAAGCGACAACGGTGAGCCAGTCGGAAGCGCTGTCCCGAAAGCTCAGGAGTAAAGGCCCACCCCCAATGAATAACAATGAGATAGCAAAACAGGTTAACCCAGGAATTTTGCGCTGTTGGTATTGGGTAAAAAGCAGCCCGACTGAGTAGATACAAGAGAAAAGAATAATGATGAAGTTGAGAGTTCTTATATCTAAAGAGAAGTTGTCCATGTCGCCATCCTAGCCGCTCATCTTACATTTTATAAATCATACGCTTATTAAATATAGGCACGACTTATACTAGAGCAATTGATGCCAGATGTCTTGGATAGCTGATACTTTTGGTGATTAATGGAACAAGCCCACACTTGGTGGGCTTCGGTCTGAAATATGTCTTAATTTGTAGATTTTGCAACCGTCAACTGCGCTTTCGGTTTGGTCGCCACTACACCCACAATCACCATAGCAATGGTCGGAACAATCCAGCTTGCAAAATAGTGGTACAGCGGCATGTTGCTGTCTAACCATTGGTTTGCGGCTTCTGGCATGTAACCTAGGATGTGCAACGCATCAACACAACCAAACGTTAGAGCAGTGAACGCCGTCGCGACGACCATGATTTGCGGCATCTTGTTGCGCACTGGTGCCATGATCATCAATGCAATCGCTACTGGGTGAAGCGCCACAACCGCTGGCAATGTGATTGCCAATAGTTGCTCCAGACCTACGTTGGCGATCAAACCAGCCAATACCATGGTCGTGATCACGCAGCCTTTGTAGTTCACTTTGCTGAAAGTGTTGTCGTAAAACTCACTGCCTGCAGTGGTTACGCCGATAGCAGTAGTCAAACACGCCAATACCATCACGGCACCAAGTAATAGTGAACCAAATGCGCCGAAGTGGCTGAAGGTGAATGCCGTTAAGATGTCGCCACCGTTGCTGAACTCAGAACCCAAGTACGAGCTTGTCGAGCCAATGTAAGCCAATGAGATGTAAACAAATGCCATGGCAACCGCGTACATCAAAGCGGCAATTAGCGTGTATTTTGCGGTGGCTTTCGGACAATCCACACCCATGCTGCGAATCGCTCGGAAGATGATCCAACCAAAACCGATAGAACCTAGCGCGTCCATGGTCATGTAGCCTTGGGTTAAGCCTTCAGCAAATGCGCCAGATACATATGGTCCCGTTGCAGTAGTAAGCTCGCCGGCTGGATAAACCAGAGCGGTTACAGACATGATCACTAAAATAGCCATCAATGCCGGGGTTAAGATCTTGCCTAGGTTGTCGACTAATTTGCCCGGGTATAGCGCAAACAAAATGGTGATAACACAGAAAGCAATTGTGAAAGGTACCAAAGCGGCATCACCAAACATTGGTGCAAAGCTAAATTGGTAAGCCACGGTAATCGCACGTGGTATTACGAATGCAGGACCAATCACGATAAATACCATTACCCAAAAACTGGTCGCCAAAGGTTTAGGTAGGGCGGCGGTTAATTTGTCTGAACCGTTTACGATAGCGACCATCACCAGTGCCATTGCAGGCAGACCTACGCCCGTTAAGAGGAAGCCAGACATCCCGCTCAGAAAGTTTTCACCTGCTTGATAACCCAAAAATGGAGGGAAGATCAGGTTACCTGCGCCTAAGTACATGGCGAAAGTCATGAAGCCCAAAGCGGCGATATTGCGTGCGCTTAACATTGTTATTCCTCTTATGTTTCGCTTGGAAGAAACTGAAAGGAATGGGAGGAGTATGTGGTGTTCCCGTCAGCTTCTTCTCAAGCTGACAGAAAGTTTAGATATAGCCTGTCAGCTCTGGATCAGTTTCAGAGAGAGCAGGAGGATCGCAGCAGCAACGCCAGATGGGCGTTTTAAAGCGAATTGTAAATGCGCAGTTGCTGACATGGGTGATCCTTAATGACGAAAAAATACCAAGGAATACGTTTGCCTTGGCGTGTTGTTACCCTAACGAACATAGGGCTATTGGCACAACCCCGAAGTAGAAAATAAGTTGATACGGTCAATGTTTGTTTCTGAACTGGTGGATCGAACTGGTTTTTAAATCCAAAATTAGAATAAATGACTTTTCATTTCTGTAACATGGCTTGTTTTGCTATATTTTTGTGCTATTTGTAGTCGTTTAGGCTATAAACCTCCGCTGATAAAGTGAGCAGTTTAGAATGATGCGCTTTTTCTTCTTATTGTTAAGACGCTCATTAGTTGCAGTTCAATCCAAAATTGCATCGGCAAAATATTGCTTATTAGCCAATCGGGCATTTGTTTTGTGTTGATCACATTTTATTAACCTTTTGCGATCTAGGCGTGCAACCTTCTTCTCTTCAATGAGCAAGATTTTGCTCATTACTTTGCTATCAAATCAGCAGAATTTTGCTCATTTTTGATGTCTTTCAGCACTTAGTTCAATAAATACAAAGGGTTAAAAGTTGGCATTTCAATTGCTCTAGGGAATGTGTTGTTAATAAAGATTTAACATGATGTAAATCCCCAATCGTGAAACGACTACACGGAGAGTAATAATGAAAATGAATAAGCTGGTAAAAGCTTTGGCTGTCGCTGTGACTTCTTTTGGTATTGCTGCTAACGCTGCGGCAGAAGATCGTAGTTACATTCTTGCAACGGCATCGACAGGTGGTACCTACTACCCTGTGGGCGTAGCGTTGGCGACGTTAAGCAAAGTGAAATTGGCACCAAAGCACCACTTCTCCCTTTCTGCAATCAGCTCTGCGGGCTCTGGTGAAAACGTTAAACTGCTGAACGAAAACGAAGCACAGTTCGCGATTTTACAAGGTCTTTACGGTGCGTGGGCTTGGTCTGGCGAAGGTCCTTATGAGAAGAGCGGTCGCCAAGAACAACTGCGCTCAGTCTCTATGCTGTGGCAAAACGTTGAGCACTTTATTGTTCGCTCTGACTTAGCAAAAACTGGCACGATGACAGATCTGAACAACCTAGATGGCAAGAAGTTCTCTATCGGTAAGAAGAACTCTGGCACTGAGAACTCTGGTCGCCAAATCATGAAAGGTCTGAAGGTCGACCCTGATAAATTCAACCTTGCGTACATGGGCTACGGCGGCAGTGCGAGCGCACTTCAAAACGGCACCATTGACGGCATGAACACGCCTGCGGGTGTGCCAGTTGGTGCAGTAACTCAAGCTTTTGCTGCGCTAGGCAAAGATATTTCGATTCTTTCGTTTACCGATGAGCAGATTAAAGAGGCGAATGGCAGTTATAACCTATGGACGAAGTACGAGATCCCAGCGAACACTTATCCGGGTCTAGATAAGCCGATCACCACCATTGCACAGCCAAACTTCTTGGCAGTTCGTGAAGATATCTCGGAAGAAGACGTTTACCAGCTAACTAAAGCGATCTACGAGAACCTGCCTTTCCTACAAGGCATCCACAAAGCAACAAAAGCAATGGCGATTGAGAAAGCGATCGCTGGCTTGCCAGTGCCTCTTCACCCAGGCGCGGCGCGTTACTACAAAGAAATGGGCATCGAAATCCCATCAGACCTAATGGCGAAATAACGCCTACTTCGCCCCGAGTTTCGGCTCGGGGCATTTTATCCCTACCGATTTCTAAGATGGAAAAAGCCGCTAGAGCTTGGAGTATGAGATGAGCGACTCAATAGAAAAGGAATTGCAGAAGTTTGAGCTGCCCACGCGCACTGATTTTCCGTGGGTAACCACCACAATTACAGTGTTTGGCGTGGTGTTGTCTGCTTTGCACATTTGGTTTAATACCTTATCGACGTTACCAGAGTTATGGATTTCCGCGACCCACTTTGCTGGCTTTGCGGTGATTTGTGCGCTTTGGTATCCGGCTCATATCTCTCTCAAGCAGAGTAAGGTTGCACTCGGCATCGATGTGTTGATTGCCATGGGCGCTGTCGCGTGTTTGCTCTACATTCCCTATGCCGAAGATGCGCTATATGAACGCGGTGTTAAGTTCGTGACCAGCGATTGGGTCTTCGCCATCATGGCAATCCTGATTGTTATTGAGCTGATCCGACGCACCATGGGTTGGTTTATTCCTGTGCTGATTGTGGTGTGTTTAAGCTACGTTGTGCTTTGGGGTAAGTGGGCGACAGGTATTTTCCACTTCCCGGGTTTGAGCATGGAAACCTTGCTCTACCGCAGCTTCTATTCTTCTGAGGGCATGTTTGGCTCTATCTCGCGCATCAGTTGGACTTTCGTATTTATGTTCATTCTGTTTGGGGCGTTTCTCGTTCGCTCTGGTGTCGGTGATTACATTATCAATGTGGCACGTGCTGCGGCTGGCAAAATCATTGGTGGTCCCGGTTTTATCGCAGTGATTGGCTCTGGTTTGATGGGCTCAGTATCCGGCTCAAGTGTGGCAAATACGGTTTCAACCGGTGTTATCAGTATTCCTTTGATGCAAAAAGCAGGTTTCCCTTCGCGCTTCGCGGCGGGGGTTGAAGCTGCGGCGTCGACAGGTGGTCAGTTGATGCCACCAGTGATGGGGGCGGGTGCTTTCATCATGGCGTCTTACACGCAAATTCCGTATGTTGATATCATCGCGGTGTCTTTTATTCCTGCTCTTATCTATTTCTTGTCTGTGGCGTTCTTTGTGCGTATCGAAGCCAAACGCAGCGGCGTTCAAAAAATCACGACCAGTGATGAGTCTCTACTGAAAGTGCTGATCAGCGGTTGGCACAACCTTATCCCGCTGGCGGTATTGGTTACTTTGTTGGTTCAAGGCTTTACGCCAACTTACGCTGCTGGCTTGTCGATCATTTCTGTGGTGGTGGCTTCTTGGTTCTCAAAAGATCACAAGATGGGACCAAAAGCGATCATCGAAGCACTTTCACAAGGTGCGAAAAACATGGCGACAACCGCCGTATTGCTGGTGGGTATTGGTTTGGTGATCAACGTGATCAGCACAACGGGCATCGGCAACACCTTCTCATTGATGATCGACGGTTGGGCGAATGGCGACTTGTTCATCATGATCGTTCTTATTGCGCTCGCCTCTCTGGTTTTGGGTATGGGTTTACCTGTGACAGCGGCGTATATTGTATTGGGTACACTGTCTGCCCCTGCGCTTTACAAGTTGATTGCGGAAAACCAATTGCTTGAATTGATGGTGTCGGGTCAATTGCCAGAGCAAGCAAAAGCGATCTTTATGTTGGCAGCGCCAGAAAAGCTGGAACTGCTTAATGCACCAATGGCGCTGGAAACCGCGAAAGAAATGGTAGCGCTAGTACCTGCGGACTTTATGGAAACCCTACTAGAGCAAAGTCTGGGTATGGAAGCGGTAGGCTTAGCACTGCTGGCTGCTCACCTCATTATCTTCTGGTTATCGCAAGACAGCAACGTTACGCCTCCAGTGTGTTTGACCGCATTTGCGGCAGCAACCATCGCGAAAACACCGCCAATGCGTACCGGTTTGATGGCGTGGAAAATCGCTAAAGGTTTGTATCTTGTGCCGCTACTTATTGCCTACACAGGCTTGGTCAGTTGGGATGTGACGTCGGTGATTACTGTAGGCTTCTTTGCCATCATAGGTACCTATGCATTGATTGGTGCGATTGAAGGCTACTTGGAAGGTCCTCTAAACATTCTGACGCGTCTCTTGTTGGTAGTGGTGGGTACATTGCTGGTTTGGCACGACATTCCAATGTTGATTCGTGTGGCAAGCTGCGCGGTATTTGTCGCGGTGTTCATTTACAGTGGTCGCAAGTTCAAATTGCAACAATCTCAACTATCGGTTTTATAAGAGGTCGTATGAAATCAGTCTATGACTACATCATTGTTGGTGGCGGTATCGTTGGTGTGTCGACGGCATGGCAACTGCAGCAACGTCATCCAGAAAAATCCATTTTATTGGTTGAGAAAGAGTCCGGCTTTGCCAAGCATCAAACCGGACACAATAGTGGCGTGATTCATGCTGGGGTGTACTACGCACCAGGTAGCTTAAAAGCCGATTTTTGTAAGCGTGGGGTAGAGCGAACCATTTCGTTCTGTGCTGAGCACGATATTCCAGTGGAGAACTGTGGCAAGTTACTGGTTGCGACCAATGAGCAAGAAGTCGAACGCATGAATGCCCTCTATGAGCGCTGCCATGTCAACGGCATCGACGTAAAGCTACTCGATGAAGTTCAACTCAAACTGGCTGAGCCAAACATCACTGGCTTGGGTGCGATTTATGTCAAAACCACCAGTATTGTCGATTATCGTTTGGTCACTGAGCAGATGGCGGAAGAGTTCCAAAAGCTCGGCGGTCAAATTAGCCTGAGAACCAAAGTGGTGGCTGCCGAAGAGAAGGATGAAGAAGTCCAACTGACCTGCATTTCAGACGGTCAAACTATGCAGCTCAATGCCAAGTTCTTGGTCACTTGCAGCGGCTTGATGGCGGATCGCATGACTAAGATGATGTCTATTCCGACCGATTTCCAAATCATCCCTTATCGTGGTGAATACTACCGTTTAGATAGCAAACACGACCAATTGGTGAACCATCTTATTTATCCAATTCCAGACCCTGATTTGCCATTCTTAGGTGTCCACCTAACTCGCATGATTGATGGCAGTGTGACCGTTGGTCCAAATGCGGTGCAAGGCTGGAAGCGAGAAGGGTACGACAAGGTTAATTTCAGCTTGCAAGATACCATGCAAATGCTCAGTTTCTCCGGTTTCTGGAAGGTGACACAAAAGCATCTAAAAACCGGATTGGATGAGTTTAAGAACTCGTGGTGGAAGCCGGGCTATCTCAAGTTGGTCAACAAATATTGCCCAAGCATCAAGGTCGATGATCTCAAACCATATCCTGCGGGGATTCGCGCACAAGCAGTGTTATCCGATGGAACCTTGGTTCATGACTTCTTGTTTGCCGAGAGCGCAAGAAGCCTGCACGTTTGCAATGCCCCCTCTCCTGCAGCGACATCTGCAATGCCAATTGGGGAATACATTTGCGATAAGGTGAATGAGAAGATAGAGGCGAAAACCAAGGCGGTTTAACCGTAGAAAGCCAAACTAAAAGTACTCCAGAACCCTATTTGTTGGATTATTAATATCGAGTGTGCCGGAAGTTTGGCTTTTACTTTGGTGGTTGGATAACTTCCTTCTTATGATACTTGGGTTTATCAGGAGAGGGATGGATGAAACTAGGTTTAGCCAATCACAAAGTAGACGTCGTTAAACATGACCCAGCATGGCGACAGGAGTTTGCACGCAGCCGATCTGAACTGGCGTTAGTGACGGAGATTCCGCCAACTCAAATCGAGCATATTGGCAGTACTGCTATTATGAATATGCCTGCCAAACCTATTATCGATGTTGTGCTAGGTATTGAGCACTTTCCTCATGTTTCTCCAAAACTGATTGATGCACTGAAAAGTGTTGGATTTCTGCGCTTGAAAGTGGAAAAGCAAGATGAGATTGTCTTTGCGAAGTTCACCGATGATTCTTATCAAGTCAAAACACACTATCTGCACCTCACTCAGTATCAAGGACAGTTGTGGCGAGACTGGATTCAATTTCGAGATAGACTAAATGGAAATGCTGAGCTTAGAAGCGAGTATCTAACTCTGAAGTTTTCTTTGGTGGAGCAAGCTGAAATAACCATCGAAAAATATACGGATGCTAAAGCCGAGTTCGTAAAGAAAGTCATCTCGACATAAAACAAAGGCGACTAAACGGTCGCCTTTGCTGTATTTGGAAGAGCAGTTAGGACTCTCCACCTTTAGGGCAAAGTTCGCCTTTCTTGGCGTGTCTTTCAATCATGTAATCGCCTCGGGCACTGTGCAAAACAATCGCATTCCAAACTTGCCCGTCTTTGAGTTCAAACTCCATCGCATAGTGTATACCGCCGACGATTTGAGTTCTGACATCATTGATTTGCTTTAACTTATTTGTCGCATTCATTTGATGCAGAATCATGCTTAGCGAGCGCTCGGCATCCGGTGTCACTTTCGCCACTTGCCAACCTCCAGGGACACCACCTTTCGAGCCGCAGATGGCTTGCATTTTCTTCTTCAGACCAGGAGACATTTGCTTGTCCACGGCCAATGCGTTACCTGCAAATGAAAAAGTGGCCAACGACATCATCGCGGTCCACATCATCCTTAACTTCATAATCCACTCCATTGTTTTGTTATTGATTGAGTATAAGCACGCCTTTCACGGTTTACATAATAGCAAGGTCTTCGGTGCCAACAGATAAATACGTAATGGGGGAGTTAAACAGGCTAAAAACGATCGCTTTTGATAGCGGCTCGTAACATTCTTTAGAGGAGGAGACGTTATGAGTCTGAAGCATTATTTTGAAAAGGTCTCACCAAAGTTTGAACCGGGAGGCCAATACCACAAGTTCTACCCACTCTTCGAGGCTGTTGAAACCCTTTTTTATACGCCGGGTAAAGTGAATCACGGCGTAACCCATGTTCGAGACAGCATCGATTTGAAGCGCATCATGATCATGGTGTGGTTAGCCGTATTCCCCGCGATGTTTTGGGGGATGTATAACATCGGTCAGCAATCCAGCGATGCTTTGCTGTACGGCCTTGACCAAGCTGCCGCTCAACAAGCCATTGATGCCTCTTGGGGGCTGAGTTGGGTTTGGGGTTCAGTAGAGGCGGCGAGCCAAGCGGGTTGGGCGAGTAAAATGCTGGTCGGTGCAACCTACTTTTTGCCTGTCTACGTGACTGTTTTTGTAGTTGGCGGCTTTTGGGAAGTGCTGTTTGCTATCGTCCGTAAGCACGAGGTAAATGAAGGCTTCTTTGTTAGCTCCATTCTGTTTGCGTTAATTCTCCCGCCCACCATTCCGTTGTGGCAAGCCGCATTAGGCATCACTTTTGGCATCGTGGTGGCGAAAGAAATCTTCGGTGGTACGGGGCGTAACTTCTTAAACCCCGCGTTGGCAGGGCGCGCGTTCTTGTACTTCGCTTATCCAGCCAATATGTCTGGCGGTGCCGTTTGGGTTGCGGCAGATGGTTACTCTGGTGCAACCCCTCTTAGCCAATGGTACGAAGGTGGTCAGAGCGCTTTGGCCAACAACATGACAGGCCAGCCAATCTCTTGGATGGACGCTTTCGTCGGTAATTTGCCGGGCTCTATGGGAGAAGTCTCGACCCTGCTGATCGCGCTTACAGGTCTGGTGCTGATCTTTATGAAGATCGCGTCGTGGCGGATTGTTGCGGGTGTCTTTGTTGGCTTAGCCGTGACGTCGTTATTGCTTAATGCTATTGGTTCGAATACCAATCCTATGTTCTCTATGCCTTTCTATTGGCACTTTGTGATTGGTGGTGTTGCGTTTGGTACTTTCTTTATGGCGACAGACCCAGTATCCGCTGCATTCACCAACGGTGGCAAGTGGGCTTACGGGATCTTGATTGGTGTGATGACGATATTTATTCGCGTACTCAATCCAGCCTATCCGGAAGGCATTATGTTAGCGATTTTGTTTGCCAACTTATTCGCACCGCTGTTCGACTACATGGTGAAAGAGAACAACGTTAAACGCAGAATGAAAAGGGTGAGACCTTCGTGAAATGAGGTAAGGTTCACTGAAATTTGGTTGAAAACTGCACTATATTGAAAAGGTCAGAGACATGGGGTTTCTGGCTTTTCTTTTTATCAGGAGGACGAAGACGATGAGAATTAAGGATATTCTCGATAGCCGTTTGGTGCTGTCGTTCTGGTACAACCTAGACTACTGCTTGTCTCTTCTTAGTAAAATTTCTGCGCGTTAATTTCCTCAATGCGCCCGCATTGAGCTTTTCTAGTTTTCTAATAAAAATCAAGAAATTGAAGCAGATTGCGCTTATTCGCGCAAAGCAATGCGTATAAGGAAATTAATAATGAAACGTATCCCAGAACCGTTCCGCATTAAAATGGTTGAGCCAATCAAAATGACGACATTGGCTGACAGAGAGATTGCCCTTAAACAAGCGGGTTTTAACCCATTTCTTCTTCGTAGTGATGATGTTTACATCGACCTGCTGACCGACTCTGGCACTGGTGCTATGAGTGACAATCAATGGGCAGGCATCATGATGGGTGATGAGTCCTACGCGGGGAGTCGCAACTATTACAACTTGTGTGATGCGGTAGAGCACTTCTTTGGTTACAAGCTTACTGTGCCGGCGCACCAAGGCCGTGGTGCAGAGCAAATCTTATTCCCAGCTCTGATCGAGCGCATGCGTCAGGTTCGTGGAGGTGAGACTCCAGTGTTCATCTCTAACTACCACTTCGATACGACGGCGGGCCACATTGAACTCAATGGCGGTAAAGCGATTAACGTAGTGACGGAAGAAGCGTTCGATACGACAACGCCATATGACTGGAAGGGTAACTTTGACCTCAATAAGCTGGTGGCAACGATTGAAGAACATGGTTCTCACAATATCTGTGCGATCATCACAACGGTCACGTGTAACAGTTCAGGTGGTCAACCTGTGTCGATGGAAAATATGCGCAGCGTGTACGAAATCGCAACCAAGTATGACATCCCTGTGGTGATTGATTCGGCTCGTTACTGTGAGAACGCTTACTTTATCAAGCAGCGTGAAGCGGGTTATGAGAACAAATCGATTCTGGAAATCATTCGCGAGATGTACCAATACGGCGACATGCTCACTATGTCTGCGAAGAAAGACCCGATGGTGAACATTGGTGGTATGTGTTGTATTCGCGATCATCAAGAGCTTTTCCAAGCGGTTCAAACACGATGTGTACCGATGGAAGGCTTTGTCACTTACGGTGGTATGGCGGGTCGTGATATGGAAGCCTTGGCTCGCGGGTTGTATGAAGGTGCGGATGAAGACTATCTTCACTACCGCATTAGCCAAGTACAATATTTAGGTGAACGTCTACGCGAAGGGGGTATTCCAATTCAATACCCAACAGGTGGTCATGCTGTCTTCGTTGATGCGGCGAAGATCTTACCGCATATCCCCGCGGATCAATTCCCTGCGCAGGTGCTGTGTAATGCCTTGTATTTAGAGGCAGGCATTCGTGCGGTAGAGATTGGCTCACTGTTGCTTGGTCGAGATCCGGAAACGGGTAAACAAAAAGCTTCAGAACTTGAGTTGATGCGTTTGACCATTCCACGTCGTGTGTACACCAACGATCACATGGATTACATCGCTGATGCGATCATCGAGTTGAAGAATCGTGCTCATGAACTAAAAGGATTGACGTTTGAATACGAACCACCAGTACTTCGTCACTTCACAGCTCGTTTCCGCGAACTGGATTAATAACTCTATGGGTCGCTACTGACATTGATAAACGTTAATTAAGCAAAAAGCCGCGAACTTCGCGGCTTTTTTTGATTTATCTGAGTGTCGTATTACGCCAAATCCAACGTGATTCGCACAAACTGCTCGTCTTGGTACAGCACTTCGTAATTGAAGGTGTTGCTCGCGTATATACTACCCAGGAACAGAGAGCGTTGACTCATAGGGCCACGGAAAAGCATCGAAATAGGTGCGATTAGGGCGTTATTATCGTCGAAATGTTGGTTTAAATTCTCTGACAACACACACAGCAAGCAGCCATGTTGGTCATGGGATAGATCCACATCTTCCGGACGAGAAAGTAGTACAGTCGTACCCAGTTTTTTCTCAACTTCATTGATCAACAGTAGGTAACTGTCGAGGTGAGGCTGTGGGTTTCCTGGTTTATCGGCACCTACACAACGTTCGAGTAAGGCTTCTAAATTGCCATTTTCCCCTTTTGCCTGTTGAGTCAGAGACTTTAATGGCTTTTTAATCAGTTTGTAGCGATTGCTTTTGAGCTTAGGCTTAAGCCACTTTTGCAATAGATCGTTACGTTCTTTAAGGGGAAGCATTCGCGATGATGCGTGGATTTTGAAGTGCAGGTGTAATAAGGCGTGCACCGCGAGTTCGCTAAGTAGTTGGTTAGCGTCAGCGGATTGTTTTGCCTGTTTAGAACTTTGCATTACACTCTAAATTCTTTGAAAGAAAGGAATGGTGCCGAGAGAGGGACTCGAACCCTCACACCTAAGGCACTAGCACCTCATGCTAGCGTGTCTACCAATTTCACCATCTCGGCATCATGATGCTCTGAATACACAGAGGCTTCTGAATGAAGCGTTCCAAATTGTATATCCAAAATCCATAGATTGGCGAGAGCAAAATTGCTCATTTTTGGTCTTTGGTGTTCAACTGAACATTTATTGTTCATTTTTAGCCATTTCATCCTATCTTTCCCTCCTAATACCCCTATTTTCCCTACAAGTATGACCATAAAAAGGCATCTTTGCTTAAATTATGAACGCTTGAACGTTTGCGTAAATAAATGTGATGAAACTCTCGTTTTTATGGCTATACTTGCGACCCGTTTAAGCGGGAATTAGGGTTCGTTGTTCAGGACCCTTACCCATACAAGCCGTCACATGGAGCGAGATGAGTTACGAACTCTCTAGCAGTGAATGACCCCACGGACCGGACCAGCTACGTTCAATTGCTTGTATAAGGTAAAAATAAGATGTCGAACTATCCGTTCTTCCTCCAATCTGGATCTGCGAGTGCATGGTCACTCGATGCGTTGTCCCTTTCTTCTGCCAATGCTTTTGGCGTTCCTTTCTTTTTCAACGTTCAGTAGGTCCGATTCATGAGTGTTCTATTTAGTCTATTTGGTATTGTTGCACTGTTAGGTTGTGCGTTCCTGCTGTCAGAGAGCCGTTCTTCAATCAATTGGAAAACCGTGTCTCGTGCATTGCTGCTTCAGATGGGTTTTGCAGCCTTAGTGCTTTACTTCCCATGGGGACAAGCGGCGCTAGCCAGTTTGAGTAATGGGGTTGCAGGGTTATTAAGTTTTGCCGATGAAGGCATCAAATTCCTCTTCGGTGACCTTGCTTCTACAGGCTTCATCTTCGCGGTTCGCGTTCTTCCTATCATCATCTTCTTCAGCGCTCTTATCTCTGCCCTTTACTACTTGGGTATCATGCAAAAAGTGATTCAATTTATCGGTGGTGCAATCCAAAAATTCTTGGGTACCAGCAAAGCAGAATCTCTTGTTGCGACAGGTAACATCTTCCTCTCTCAAGGCGAATCGCCACTTCTTATCCGTCCTTTCTTGCAAAACATGACTCGTTCAGAACTGTTCGCGGTAATGGCAGGTGGTATGGCATCAGTCGCGGGTAGTGTTCTAGGTGGTTATGCAGGTCTAGGTGTAGAGCTTAAGTATCTAATCGCAGCGAGCTTCATGGCTGCTCCTGGTAGCCTTTTGATGGCGAAAATCATCGTGCCAGAGCGTCAAACACCAAGTGATTACAACAACATCGAGTTGGATAAGTCTGAAGAGAGCAACGTGATCGACGCGCTAGCAAGTGGTGCGATGGGCGGTATGAAAGTCGCGGTTGCGGTAGGTACAATGCTGATCGCGTTCGTGAGTGTGATTGCAATGGTGAACACGGGTCTGGAAAACCTAGGCGAAATGTTCGGCTTTGCGGGTATCACGCTACAAGCCATCTTTGGCTACCTATTTGCCCCTCTCGCTTGGTTAATCGGCGTTCCGGGTCACGAAGTATTAGCGGCAGGCTCTTACATCGGTCAGAAAATCGTAATGAACGAATTCGTGGCATTCATCGATTTCGTCCAACACAAAGCAACGCTGACTGAACATACGCAAGTGATCATCACGTTTGCATTGTGTGGTTTCGCGAACATCGGTTCTATTGCAATTCAACTTGGCTCTATTGGTGTAATGGCACCTGAGCGTCGTAAAGACGTAGCGAACATGGGTCTGAAAGCGGTAGCGGCTGGTACGCTAGCGAACCTAATGAGTGCATGTTTGGCTGGCATCTTTATCTCGCTATAAGGAACGCCACCACATAAACAACCATTCAAAACCCGCCACTTCGGCGGGTTTTATTTTATTAAGCTACCGAATGAGAGGTGAGTTAAATATTGGGTAGGTCATTGCCCGATAATATTCATTATTGAGTAAATTGACACCTCAATTGAATAGTACTTGCGTACGGTTTGCATTTACTTTCTAAATTATTAATAGAATAAGGAAGTTGTACGTGACGTCAAAAATCGTATCGGTGGTATTAACCGATAGAGGTTGGAATGGGCTAGGTCCACTCACTCAAACATGCTGTAAATCCATCACACCTTTCGTAGGTTCTCACCGTTTAATTGATTTTTCGCTAACTAACCTCATTCAAGCAGGAATAAAGCGTAATCTTGTCCTCAGTCGTTTTTATTGCGCACCGTTAGTTGCTCACCTTAAGCATGCATGGCAGCACTACAAATCGAGAATCGAAGTGCTCGAACCCATTTATTCTCAAGCTAAGTTATTACCTAAGCTGCAACAGAATTGGACTGATGTTTTATTGCAGCATTTAGATGTCATCAATCGACCCTCCGATGAACATGTCTTGCTGGTCGGTGGTGAGCAAATCCATCGCAATTACATTTCTTCTTTGCTGCACTACCATCAAATCCAAAATGCCGAACTCACGTTAGTTGTGGCTCAGGTTCCTGTCGCACAAGCGTCTCAGTATCATGTCGTTGAGTTAGATGAACACCGTCAAGTCATTGATATTCAACACCAGCCCCCAACTCCAGCAGAAATTCCAAACAAACCAGGCTTTGCCATGGTATTAACGGAAAATTACCTCTTTCAGCGCCCCGTGTTGGTCAAAGGTCTGTTTAATAATGCCAAGAAGCTTGATGGTAAGCATGACTTGACCAAGGATATCGTCTCTCTGCTTGCTCGTAGAGTGAAAACGGCATTGTTTGACCTTGGCGAGATTGACGAAAAACAAGCACCTACATACTGGCATAACGTTAATAATCTTGATGATTACTGGCGACTGCAGATGATGATGCTGGTGGAACAGAGTGTTGATGGTAAGAGTGGTACTGATGCACTGTTGAGCCAAAGGGTTGAATCTAAAAGACCAATAGAATATTGCAACATCGAAGAAATCAAAGTTCGCATTAAAGACAGTTACATTGCCTCAGGTTGTCAGATAGAAGGAGCATGCGCGATTCGCTCCGTGATTGGTGAGGAATGTGAGTTAGGCAGAAACAGCATTGTGCATGAATCCATCTTAATGGGGCGCTGTAAAATTGGAGCGAATAGCCGGATTACGCGAACCATTATTGAAGAAGATGTTGAGATCGCCCCAGGCACAGTGATCGGTGAGAAACCAAAAAGAGACAAAGCGCGCTTTGAGATGACTGACGGTGGCTTAATTGTCATTCCAAAGGGCAGCCGCGTTGGTTTTGAGGAAGAAGCCACCCCACTGCATGAAAATTACCCCGAAGGCATTACAGATAACGTCGTGTAATGCAGGTATCTTGAGTTGAAGTGTTATTGACTCACACAATCACAATTTGGTGTCTATTCTAATTATAACTACACATATTTTTCGCAATTATTGGCGCTTGGCTAGGAGAAAAAATGCAGTTCGACCGACTTCAATTTGCCGATGCATTGAAGCATTTTAGGAAAAAATATAAATATTCACAAGACAGTTTAGCGGAGCTGCTTTCTTCTTCGCATCGTGTATTCTCGAGCTTGAATCAAGCAACCTTGAGCCAGTGGGAAAGGCAAAAAATCGAGCCAACGCTACTAAGGCGTCTTGGTATCGCACATTTCTTTCAGCAGCCTTACCACTATGATTCTCAGGAGTTAAAGATCGTTAAAAAAGCCCTGCAACACCCGGTCAATTTTCAAAATTTAAGCACGGTATACGACTATGAAATCACTCATACCGGTCACGTGCCTTTTGATAAGTTGGAAGAGGAGGATAGGGCTTTAGTGATCGATTCTCATCTGAGAATGAACGGGGGAGATATCATCGATACTCTTAATGAGCTTGAGCTTCATCAGCCCAAAATCTATTGTTTTTACTATAGAAAAATGTTGGTAGGGCACGTGGTCTATGAGCAGAAAAACAACTCAATTTATTTGGTGAGTGTGGTCTTTCTTACCAAGTCGATTCGAACTCAAATATTGAATCACATTGCTGGGATCAGCAAAGGTCTTATGGTTTATTTTCCGATCCGAGATCATAGCTTGAATCAGTTTATGGAAGATTGCTTCTTAGAAAGGTGTTGCTCTAGTCACAGCATTACTTTCTATACAGGCACCAGTCGTCAGTTTTTTGAGAACCCGATGATCAAAAGTGTTATGCAGGGGTTCCAAGATTTTCGATTGGTTCGATACGAGCAAATGTTGAAAAGTAAAGCTTTTAAGCCTGCCCACTCGATCCTGTAACCTGCGTTGATATCAGTGCTTTGACACTAACCCATAAGGCAGAGACTCAAACGCTTGGGGTTGGTTTTGTATTGTTGGGGCTTGGTGTACACCTTGCCAATCCAAAAGCATGATGGCCAACACATTGCGGTGTTCACCATATTTCAAGTCGTAGTCCCCTTCCACGGAAGGGATCATCCCTTGCTGCGTATTAATGGCACTTTGGATTGCTTGACGAGTTTTTTCGACGACTGGGTCACTATCCAACCCCGCAAGGAGAAATGAAATCCCGACCTCGGCAACCACATCCTCTTTAGAGCGCAGAATGATGGTGTCGATATTGTCTCGGAAGTAGTCATAAATCCACTGATGGTCAGCTTCATTCACCTGTTTTTGGTAATACTGCGAATCACCCAAAATAATGTGAGTCATACCGTAGATCTTATTACTGTATTGCTGCGGTGACAGTTTTTTATCTTGGTTGTCTGGGTAGGTCGTGTGAAACGCATCGGTAAATGCATTAACCACATCTTGTTCGCCGAGCTGACGTAGCCAGTAGACCTGGTTCGCCAATTGCGCCGCCCAAGCTTCTATCATTTCTGGGTCAGTGGCGTAGCGTGTGAAATCGTATCGACGTAAGACACCCCTTAGCGTTTTGTCTTGTTTGTGCTTTAAGCCGTACTCGTCAGCTCTTGCCATTGCTCCAATCAGATCGATGCCTAAGTAGAGGTATTCTGGTTGGTGCTTGGTAACGGTGTAGCGACGTTGGCTCCGTTCGTCTTCTTTATCGTGGTAAGTCGCTAAACGTTCTTCTGAGTAGAGAAAAATTTGCTCGGGTGCAGTGACTTCATTGGCAAAATGATTGAGACGGTTCGCGACTTGTGCCATGTCTGTCCATACGGCGGGTAGATACTTGTCATTTAACGTTTGGCGATACATACGAAGGCCGAAATGCCCCTCTCGAAACGCAGGCAAGGTATATAGCTGCGATTCGTACGTATCTTTGATCAACTGTGCGGACTGTGAATAGGTTAAAACCGGTGCCTCTTGAGAGGCTTGCGCCTGAAAAGCCAGTGAACAGGAGAGCAACACGGCTAAGCTGAGAGGTCTGATACGCATAAACACATTCCGATTGAGAGCCAAGATTCAAGCCTAGCATTAATGCTTTTTTGATATGTAATGACTCAGTCAATAGTTGGTCACGATATGGCGGAAAGTCAGATTAATACGCTCGCCTTTTGGTTTTGCCGTTTTAGGAACGGCATGCTTCCAGTGATGTTGTAACTCTCCGGCCATAATGAGCAGAGAACCATGGCTAAGCTCATATTCTAATTGGGTTTTACAATGTAAATTCCTTAGAACAAATCGGCGAGTTTCCCCCAAGTTGATAGAAGCGATTACAGGGTTTCTTCCTAGCTCAGGCTCATTGTCTTGATGCCATCCCATAGAGTCTTGGCCATGACGATAGAGATTCGCTAAGACAGAGTTAAATTTCACCTCAGCAATGGCTTCACTGCGTGTTTTCAGTTCAATCAGTTCCGGTGTCCAAGGGTGAGGAGTCATGGTTAGTCCTGAATAAGTGTAAGCGGCGTCACCATGCCACGCTTGTAGTCGAGGCTGTAATACCGATCGTCCAAACATCATGATGTTTTCTTGTTGCCAAGGTAAGGTTGCGCGAAGCTGCGAAAAGCAGCGATCAGCATCTAAGTGACCGAGAAAGTGAGGATCATAGTAGATCTTCCCTTGTGCTACTTCTTGCCAAAATGAGCTTTTGAATAAATCGCCTTGTACTTGCATCTCACTTTGCCTTTTTGATAGATAAGATTTTTAGATATTTATTACCTTTACGATAGCTATTGGTTATCCTTAAGGTAAATAAGTATTTTAACAATAATTAAAGAAAACTCTTGGAACGCCGAGAGTTAGTGGGGAACAGATGCAGTACTCATCGAAGAAGCAAGGCTACTTTGCATTGTTCTTCCTCACTTTTTTTGCCCTATGCGTTGGAGTCATTGAGTTGTTGCACTACAACCAGCTCAACCTTCACCGAGAGCGACTTCAAGTTGAGGCCAAAGAACAACTTTCTATGCTCCGCTCCAATTTGGAAGCGGACCTGATGGCTGACATATACAAAGCTAGCACTCTTGCGACTCTTATTACATTGCTACCGAACCATGAAAACCGCAAGTTAAACATGGCTGCGAATCGTATCCTCAATAAAAGCAATCATATTACGGTAATCGGCATCGCGGAAAATGATGTGGTAAGCCATATCTATCCACGTCGAGGGAACGAGCGTGTTATTGGGCTGGATTACCGAACGGTGCCAGCGCAGTGGGTTCAAATCCAAAAAGCCAAAGACATTCAAGAGATATTCATCGCAGGTCCAGTCGAGCTCGTTCAAGGTGGGCGAGGATTGATTGTTCGTGTGCCTGTATTTCGTGATCCCCCAATAAACAAGGATTACTGGGGTGTGATCAGTGCTGTGATCGACTTTAATGGTTTGCTCCGAGAAACCGGGGTGATGGACTTCTCTTCTCATTATCCGATGACCATTCGTGGTTATGACAGCAGTGGCGAGCTTGGCGATATATTTTTCGGTGAGCAGAAGCTTAGTGGGAAGGTTTACGCCAAAGAGCAAGTGCATTTTCCCTACGGAGGCTGGAGCTTGGCGGTGTATTCCGGTGCAGATTTAGACCAGCAATTACCATGGTACACATTGCAGCTAACGAGATTAGTCGGCTATCCGATTGTTCTTGGATTAAGTATCGCCCTGATTGTGATTTACCGATTGTATATTGTGGCCGATAACCGAGCACTGCATGATGAACTTACCCAGCTGCCCAATCGTCGTTACTTTATGCAGTCTTACAAGCATCAATTTCAGATCGCGAAACGCTATAAAAAGCGCTACAGCTTTGCGCTTGTGAACATCGATCTTGATCGCTTTAAGCATATTAACGATACCTATGGTCATGATGCAGGCGATAAAGTGCTGATCGCCTGTGCTGAGCGGATTAGAAGCAGTTTACGACGTTCGGATATTGTGGCTCGCATGGGAGGAGATGAATTTCTCGTGATTGTCCACAATCCGAAAACGGAAGACAGCATTCATGCTCTAGTGAAAAAGCTTCGTTTTGCCCTGTGCTCGAATCCAGTCATTTATGAACAAGACTTGATTTATCTGAGAACTAGCATTGGGTATGCGATGTTTGATCCTGAAATGACATCACCTCAACAGATGATGAAAATCGCCGATGAACGCATGTATCAGCAAAAACACTACGGTGGATAATCAGTAAAACCATGAATCTAGAGCCCCGCACACTGCGGGGCTTTTTAATTTTGAATTTCTTTCTTATTAAAACGCCATTTTGCTGACAAAGGGATTAGTAGCAATGCGCATGGTGGCATATTTGCATTGGTTTGCATTTTGCAAATGCGATTTGCAAAATGTGTGCTCAATAAAACACCAATATGCATCAGGATCGAAGAAAAAAGGCGTTTTTAAAAGTTGGCACGCATCGTGCTTTATACAGATTGACCCTTATTAAGCCGAGGGTCACCTAGCCAACTGACGTTGTTAGTGAATACACATTGTTCACAAGTATATACCGCCAATCACCTTTATTGTGATTGGCGTTTTTTCTTTCTAGAGCTCGATAATTTGCGGCTCGTCACCTGAATCCGCTGATTCACCGCACTTGTTATAACAACTTGGTTGTCTTGGACACACGGCTCCTCGTGAACAAATCAATCTTGCTTGGGTTTGAATTCCCCTTTCTATCCAATTGATGTTGAGAATCTTGGCTATCGTGGTGAGATCTTTCTTGATGTGCTGAGGTATGACAGTACTTCCGCCTGAAGAGACGCACAGCGATTTCAACTCTTCTGCAATGGCAATCGCATCCCCCCCCTGAGCTGAGATAGCAGGGTTGAGGTCAATACCTGCGCATAGAACGCGGTTGTTGCCCGCTGGGTCGAAGACATTGACCGACTCACAGCAATAGATACGTGGTTCGTTACCGACATTAAGAATTGAAATCTGTGCTGAACTGGTGTCCAGCGGTTGTGATAAGCGACGGAACACTGCCCAGTGCTGACATGGGTCGTTGACCTTGCGCATATTCCCCCAAGGAAGCGGGATACCATTACCACGATATACGGCTTTGAGTTTACCCGGGCCATAAGCATCAAAGTAATGCCAATGCGGATAAGGTGATACGACCGTCATTCGGCGCATCGCAACAGAAGGGGAGACGCCCGCTTTTTTGTGTACATCGATTTCATAACCAGAGCGGTCGAGCAATTGGCGAAACGGTACTTTTGGACACAGCAGGGCTCCAGCAAAGAAGCTTGATTCAAAATCACGCCACGCTTGTAAAATGTCTTGTGAGTTAAGCTCAGAGTTCGATACTTGCGATCCGCTTTGCTCCCAGTTGTTCTGATGCCCAATCGACAATACATTACTCATGCCGTCGCTGCTGTGCAGTACACGATGGCCAATGTAAACGGCTAAATCGTATTTCAGGCGTGTTGGGTAGTCGCGCATGCGCTTGTTGAGGTAAATCGTCCCTGGCGCCTCCATAAAAGAGGTGATCAGCTGTTTCGCACTCACGCCAAGCTCATCAATCACATCCTGTGGCGCTCGGTCTACCCAACGAATGTCCAACCCCATGCTTTTAGCAATGTCGATCAGATCTTCCACTGACAAGTTAAGGCGCTTTAGTCCGACTTCTTCAGCGGCTCGCTCTAGATCTGGGAAGTGGTTTTGATGGTTCTCTTGGTGGGCCCGTATCAGCAGATGAGCAAACTGACGCCCAGTGATGCCAGTTTGGGAGAGCATTTCTGGTATTGCGATTTGCAGGATGTCATTGGAGAACAAGAAACTCGGTTCAAGGGCCATTCCATTGATGCCACCACGATTACCTTTATTCGGTGTGATCGCTTCCAGCTCTGGCTCATCATCTAAAAACCATGCAGGCTCTTTTTGGAAAACTTCGGCGATCACTTCCAGCATATCGATACTTGGAACGCGTTTTCCACGCTCGATCATCGATAGGTAAGAAACCGACGGCGCGTACTCAGGATTGATCCTAACGCAACGCGCAGACAAATCTTCCATCGTTAAATGGTTGTTCTTCCTCAGGTTACGAATTTTCGTCCCGAGAAAATGAGATTGGCGGATAAGACTTTTTGACACAGACATTTTGTAAAATTCACATTGTAAAATTTTTGTTGTGAAATTGTAGTTAATAATTCGCTAGTCTACATAATGAGCAGGCAAGGAAATTAACCATCCACTTCACAGAATTGCCTGAAACTTAAACAAGGGTTTTAAGTTTTTACTCTAGGAAGAGTGTTTAAGTGCGAGGAAACGACGATGAATATGCTGAATTTCGATAAAAAAGACATCCAACAACAAGAACGCCCATTTATCGCTGAAGCCGTATTTGCCGTCGAGGCGGTAAGTGCTGAGCAGCAAAGCGAGAAGCAAGTTAAGGCGAAGCAACTACTGGACCGTATGTTCCCACTGGAGAATGGTTCACACCAAGACGTATCAAGCTATGTGATTGATTACCGCCATGTGATGGCTTATTTCAAAGACGGTACACACAGCGGTCTGAAAAGCCCAAAACATTTTGTAGCGTACACTGGTGAGAAAGAAGATCCGAAATCGATCCTATTTAAAGATGAGTCAGGCAGCCACGTAGAAGTGATGTTTGGCTGTCATAAAGGCACGGGTTGTGTGGAGTTGATGGACATTGATGACATTCAACTGGAAACACGTACTACCTTCAGCCCTGAGCTAATTGGTAATGCACCGACCGCAATGCGTCATTGGATCAGCCTAATTAAAGGTGATAAGAAAGGAAAACCGATGGCGTGCAGTGAAGACAAAGAGTACACCGCGAAAAACGGCGACGACTACTTCCTTAGCTACTGCTACAGCATTGATTAATGGTTTAGGAAGTATCATTAATAACGAGCCAGCTCAAGAAAGACAAAACCCCAAGTACATGCTTGGGGTTTTGTCTTTTAAAAGGGACGGAATGAGCAGGTGAACAAGCTTTACAGCGGCATTACTCGGTTTCGGCCCAGTTGTTTTGCTTCATACAACTGTTTATCAGCCTTATTCACCAAGCTATCCAACGTATCGCCAACTTCATACTCTGCGACACCAAAAGAAGCGGTAATACTTTGCACTTGGCTGCCCGAACGTTTGTCACGGACACGCAGTTTTTCGATCATTCGGCGTAACGTATCGGCGTATTGGCGACCGATGCGCAAAGATTTATTCGGTACGATCAAAGCAAACTCTTCACCACCAAAACGATAAGCGCTGATACCATCACGGCAGCTTTGTTGCAGACGGCGTGCAATGGCTTTAATCACCGTATCGCCAAACAAATGACCGTAGTTGTCGTTAAATGCTTTGAAGTGATCAATATCCAGCATAACCAAGGTCATTGCTTGATTGCTGTCGATCAGCATTTGGAGGTCACTGTCGAAAGCACGGCGGTTATACAGGTTGGAAAGACCATCGAAAAGAGCGTCTTTTTGTACTTCAGCCAATTGGTTTTTTAGACGAGAAATTTCTTCACTAGCCGTCGTTAGTTGGCTATTTAGAAACTTAGTCGAGTGACGAATTTCACGAGATTCCGCGACGAGCTGACGAACCACATTCATCACTTCTTCAATACTCAGGCTATTATCTTCAACCTTTTCGAGCTTGTTAAAGCTTTTGTCCACCATATCAGAGAAGGAGGAGGTATCTGTAATAGTGTCACTCATCGAGCTAGAGACTTCACCCAACAGTACTTCTACGTTGGTTTTGAGTTCTTCTAAACTGGTTTCGGCTTTACTCGCGACGTAGCTGTTGTAGAGCTGCTTGTGCATCGCTGGTGGGCAGACGTCATAATTCTCCAGAACCATATCTAACTCTTGGTTAAGCTCTGGGATGGTTTTGTCTACGTAGGTGTACCACAAAGCGTAGTTTGCTGGTGTCGCTGCTACGTGGTTCTTGATCATTAGTGGTACCGCTTTTTTTAGATTCGCGGTTGATTTTTTAAATTCGTCGGTCATTTCTGCAATGTGGCAAGCAAAATGGAATTAGGCTAAGGGTAACGGATATAAAACAATATCGCTTTATTTTTTGTCATTTTTGCTTGGTTTTCTTAAAAAAAATGAGCAAAAAATCAAATACGTCTATGAATATTAGAGTTTGACTAAATAATTTATAGAATTAATTTTAACAAATTGTTTACTAAGGACTTTTGCTGAACAATTTGTAAACATAACAACTCACTGTCTGATCGTGAAGCAGCATTGTGCGTAAGAACTTGTATAAGCAAAAACACACATGGAACGCTTCTTTTGAATAAAACAATCGGACTGTACTGGTTTACCAACGATTTGAGGATGCATGATAATCCGCTGCTCACCCGAGCCAGCGAGGAAGTCGACGCATTAATATGTGTCTATTGTTATCCGAAACTGTCTCCATTTTTAGCTCACTTTGCGCAGGAATCGATGTTTGGGTCGGCTAAGCAGCAATTTTTAGATGAGTCATTACACTGCCTCAATCTGTCCTTGAATGCATTCGATCAGCGCTTACAGGTTGTTGACTTACATCCTTATCAAGCCATCAAACATGCTGTAGAGAAGCTTGGCGTGACACATCTGTATTGTGATGCGTTCCCTGGCTCAGAAGAGCAAGACGTGGTTGATCATATCCGCCAAGAATCAGAGCATTTAACGATTTGTCAGCAGGAAGTGCGCAGCCTACTTACCGTTGAAGACCTGCCATTTGCCCTTGAAGACTTGCCTGACACTTTTACTAAGTTTCGTAAAAAGGCGGAGAACGTATCGCTGGAGGAACCATTCGCCACAGTAACGGCCTTACCACCAACCCCCTCAGGGCTTGCCTTGCCAACCTTACGACTGATTCGCGACGTTAAGCCTTGCCTGTTTACCGGTGGCGAGCAAGCAGGGCTTGAGCACGCTCGTCGGTATTTTTCCTCGACATTGGCCAGCGAATATAAGCAGACGCGCAATGGCTTGGATGGTATGGATTACTCGACTAAGTTTTCACCTTGGCTAGCTCATGGCTGCCTTTCGCCAAAAACTATTTATGCCATGCTCAAGCGTTATGAACGTTTGAAGGGAGCAAACGAGTCGACCTACTGGATTTACTTCGAGCTTTTATGGCGGGAGTACTTTTATTGGTATGCCCGTCGACACAAACGACAGCTTTTCCGATTCGGTGGCATCCAAAATCAAGCACCTCTCACCAGCTTTTATGCACATCGTTTTCAGCAATGGAAAAAGGGAGAAACCCCGTTTCCCATTGTGAACGCTTGCATGCACCAACTTAACGAAACAGGTTACATGTCCAACCGCGGCAGACAGTTGGTCGCCAGTTGTTTAGTGCATGAACTTGGCCTCGATTGGCGTTATGGCGCGGCGTACTTTGAGTCACAACTGGTTGATTACGATGTGGCATCGAACTGGGGAAACTGGCAATACTTAGCAGGCGTTGGTGCTGATCCGCGTGGTTCACGACAATTCAACCTCGAAAAGCAAACCGAAATGTACGATCCGCACATGGAGTTCATCGATAGGTGGCAAGGTCGTTGTGCTGGTGCGCATTTGGATAGTGTAGACATGGTCGATTGGCCGATTGTGATGGGCAGCAGTGACAAAGCTTCGTCACCGGAGAAACCGTAATGCAATTTGAAACCGTACGATTGATCTTGGGCGATCAACTCAACAGTGAGCACTCTTGGTTTCAGCAACCAGATGAGAAAGTGCTTTACCTGATTGCAGAGCTCAAGCAAGAGAATACTTACGTCACGCATCATATTCAGAAAGTGTGTGCGTTCTTTTCTGCAATGGAACAGTTTGCGAAAGAGCGTCAGAGCGAAGGTCATCAAGTTCTGCACCTCACACTGGATGACACACAATCCTTCGACGATCTTGAGCAAGTCTTGCAACACTACGTAAGCGAAGTTGGTGCAAGTAAGTTTGAATATCAACGCCCCGATGAATACCGTTTACTAGAGCAGTTAGCCAAACTAAAGCTTGATGGGGTCGTGACGCGTTGTGTCGATTCGGAACACTTTTTGTTGCCGTTTGAAGAAATAGAATCGCAGTTCCCTCAAGGCAAACACATCATGATGGAGCACTTTTACCGCCGTATGCGCAAGCGCTTCGATATCTTGATGCAAGACGGAAAACCCGTCGGTGGAAAATGGAATTACGATGCCAATAACCGTAATAAGCTCAAAGCCAAAGATATTGAACAACTGCCACAACCTTTGATGTTCAGTACCGACGTACGCGGCATTGTTGAGCGATTGGCAAAACATGACATCAAAACCATCGGAAATCTTGAAGGGGAGTTGTTGTGGCCGATTAATCGCGCGCAAAGCCTGTCTTTACTCGCGCATTTCTGCCAAGTCTGCTTGCCGTTGTTCGGCCGTTTTCAAGACGCCATGACAGGCCAGCACGATGCTAAGTGGAGCTTGTATCACAGCCGAATTTCATTCTCGCTGAACAGCAAATTGCTGCACCCGAGAGAAGTCATTGATGCATCACTCAAGGCATTCCATTCCAACGCGGACATCGACATTTCTCAAGTCGAAGGGTTTATTCGCCAAATCTTGGGATGGCGAGAATACATCCGAGGCGTCTACTGGGCGAACATGCCTCATTACCCGAAAAAGAACGAGTTGGGCGCAGAAAGAAAGCTTCCAGACTTCTTTTGGAATGGCGAAACCAAAATGGCATGTATGCGCAATGCGATTGGTCAGTCTCTCGATTACGCCTACGCACACCACATCCAACGTTTGATGGTCACTGGTAATTTTTGCTTGTTAACCGAGATCGACCCAGATCAAGTGGATGAGTGGTATCTCGGTATCTATGTTGATGCAATTGAATGGGTAGAAATGCCAAACACTCGTGGCATGGCGTTGTTTGCGGATGGCGGCATTGTTGGTACCAAGCCCTACGCGGCGAGTGGCTCTTACATCAACAAGATGAGCGACTACTGCAAGGGCTGCCATTACGACAATAAAGCGCGCAGTGGGGAAGGATCGTGTCCGTTTAACAGCTTGTATTGGCGCTTTATGAACAAGCACGACAAGCGTCTCGCAACCAATCCACGTATTGGAATGATTTTCCGCTCTTGGGACAACATGGAAGTACAGCAACGCCAAGCGATACTTGATACCGCAGAGTACTACATAGAAAACGTGGAGAAGTTGTGATGGAAATACTAATCGCCGGTGGCAATGGTGGAATTGGTTTGGCAATGGTGCAAGAAGCCGCCGTTCGCTTCCCTCAGGCTAGAGTGCATGCTACCTATCGTAACCAGAGACCTGATTGGCAACACCCTCATGTGACTTGGTATCAGGTGGATGTGTCGCATGATGAGCAAGTGAAAGCGCTTAGCGAGCAAATTGAACATGTCGACTGGCTGGTGAACTGCGTTGGTATGTTACACATCCAAGAGAAAGGCCCAGAGAAGAACCTTAGCTCGCTCGACGCAGACTTTTTTAAACAAACCATCATGGTTAATACTTTGCCAAGTTTACTGTTGGCGAAATACTTCACGCCCAAGCTAAAGCGCAGTACTGCACCTAAGTTTGCGACCATTTCGGCCAAAGTTGGCAGCATTAGCGATAATCAGTTAGGTGGTTGGTACAGCTATCGTGTATCGAAAGCCGCATTAAACATGTTCCTCAAAACCATGTCGATCGAATGGCAAAGAATGGTCAAGCATGGCACGGTGCTGTCACTTCACCCTGGCACCACAGATACCGCTTTGTCGGCACCTTTTCAAACCAATGTGCCAGAGGGAAAGTTGTTCACGCCAGAGCGAGTTGCTAAGGATTTGTTAGGCTTGATAGAAAAAGCAACCCCGCAAGATAGCGGGGCGTTTTGGGCTTATGATGGGACGTTATTACCTTGGTAAGAGAACGCGTACAAACGTTGATACAAAGGAAATAGCGTTTTCCAGAGAGGGTCGGAGTGCCCTACGTTTTCGTTGATCTATTTCTTCGGCAACGCTCAGAACAATAAACGATTTCCTCCCAATTTCGCGCCCACTTCTTTCTCCAAGAAAATGGGCGCTGACAGACCGGACAGACTTTCATGGGAAGGTTGGATTTAAAACCTTTCATCGCGCTGAATGTTCACTCCTAATTTGGTTAAAACAGTGGCCTAGCTACTTATCAAATAGGTAGAGATAATCGCCATAGCCTAAACTCGCCATCTTGTTCACTGGTACAAACTCCATTGCGGCTGAGTTCATGCAGTAACGTAATCCCGTAGGCTTAGGGCCATCTTTAAATACATGGCCAATATGCGAATCACCAAACTTACTGCGGATCTCAGTGCGCGGATAAACCAGTTTAAAGTCGGTTTTCTCTACGATGTAGCCGGGGTTAATTGGTCTGGTAAAACTTGGCCACCCTGTGCCGGATTTATACTTATCGGTTGATGAAAACAAAGGCTCGCCGGTGACGATATCAACGTAAATGCCTGCTTCTTTGTTATCCCAATACTTGTTGTTAAAAGGACGCTCTGTACCTTCTTCTTGTGTCACGTAGTATTGAAGCTCAGTCAATTTAGCTTTGATTTCTTTGTCCGAAGGTTTCTCGTATACCTTCACTTTCGTCACCAGCTCTTTTTCGTTGATAAGTTCACGCAGTGTTTTTGGGTTGTCTTTACGATCATCACCAAACACTTCGTCGAGGTATTTATCGCGACCTGATGCGTAGCGGTAGTATTTGTACTTCAGGCTACTCTTCTTGTAGTAATCCTGATGGTACGACTCCGCAGGGTAGAACTTTTCAAACTCGATCAGTTCTGTTTTCAACGGTTTTGGATAGATCATCGCCTTGTCGATTTCCATCATAAACTGCTCAGCAATCTGCTTTTGCTCGGCGTTATGATAGAAGATCGCCGGACGGTATTGGGGACCACGGTCGACGAATGAGCCTTTGTCGTCAGTCGGGTCGATATGGCGGAAGAAGTAGTCCAGCACTTGTTCGTAGTTCACGACAGCAGGATCGTACTTCACCTCAATCACTTCAATATGGCCAGACTTGCCAGAAGAGACTTGTCGATAAGTTGGGTTCTCTAAATCACCGCCTGAGTAACCAGAGACAACGTCTAATACGCCAGGCAATTGTTCTAAATCTGATTCGGTACACCAGAAGCAGCCACCCGCAAGTGTTGCGATGTCAGTTTTACCAGATGCGTTCATCTTATCCATGGTATCGGCGGTACCTGTTTTACTTAGCAAGATGAACAGTACAGGGAGTGTGAATGAGAATCCCACCAATAGCTTAGATACTTTCTTCATAACTTCCTCAAACGTTATTTTTCTCAATGAATGTTACGTAAGAAGACAGAAGTAAGAGCGAAAAAATTGCAGTGATTACGAAAAATTCTTTGCCCTTTCTCACAACAGGGCTACAGTAACGGCACGAAACAAGCGCTCATTGGTAGAAGGTTTCCGATGAGGCAAAAGCAATAATGAGGGAAACCATGCAAGCAGAAGTAAAATGGGTCGAAGACTTTAAATTCCTCGGTCAGTCTCAATCTGGTCACTCAGTCGTGATGGATGGCAATGGCGGTGCTACGGCACCAAGCCCAATGGAAATGGTGTTGATGGCTGCTGGTGGTTGTAGCTCTGTGGACGTTGTTGATGGCCTAAAAACAGCAGGCCAGAAAGTGGCTTCTGTCAACGCGAAACTCACCACAGAACGTCGTGAAACGGCTCCGCGTATCTTTACTCAGGTGAACATTCACTTTGAAGTCTCTGGTGAAGCGCTAGACCCAGAAATCGTAGCTAAAGTGGCGGCGGACTCATTAGAAAAATACTGCTCAGTATGTCTAATGTTGGGCGAAGGCGTTGAGATGACTCACAGCTGGGAAATCGTATAATCACTCACGTGAAAAATTGAAAAAATAGGAAAGAGAAAAGCCAGTGCTTTTCTCTTTTTTTATTCCCCTTTTACGCTAATCTAGCTTGGTCAAAAGTTGTAGGAATGATCCAGTGACCGAATTAGAGAAAATGATGTCGGGCCAAATATTTGATGGTACTGATAAAGAAATCGAAGCAATGCGTTCTAATGCTACTCATGCGTTGATGGCGTTTAATAACAATACCGATGAATCTCAACGCGATGCGTTGCAAAAGAATCTATTTGGTAAAGTTGGGCGAAGCATCATCCAAGCTCCGCTGCATTGTGAATTTGGTAAGACGATTGAGATCGGCGAAGAGACCTTCATTAATATGAACGTCGTGATGTTAGATGGCGCCAAAATCACCATTGGTGACCACGTTCTTATCGGCCCTAGTGTGCAACTTTACACGGCATCACATTCGTTGGATTACCGCAGCCGACTTAAGTGGGAAACGTTTTGTAAACCAATCACCATTGAAGATAGTGTTTGGATTGGTGGTAACTCGGTGATCAACCAAGGGGTAACCATTGGTGCTCGCTCAGTCATTGCTGCTAACTCAGTGGTAAACAGCGATGTTCCACCAGATTGTCTATACGGCGGTACGCCTGCCAAATTGATTCGTCGCTTAAACGAAGACGAGTAATCACACATACTCACGGCGCTTATTCTCATAATCAATAAGCGCTTGTTTACATATTGGTTTTATTAATTTATAAATTTCATGTGCTTATATCGAAAGCTATGACGTTTTTAACAAGAATGAATTCACCAGAGCGAGTTCAGGAGCTGATATGTCAAATAAGACGGAAGTTGTTATGTGTCCTTCGTGTGGTGTGGAAACGCATCATGTTGTGGTGTTGGTCAGAAAGAAAAGTGCTTTTGAGGGAGATAAGAATTGCAGTAAGAAGGAATTCATTTCTGGCTTTCTAAAAAGCACAGTGTTTGGTGCTTTCCTCGCGTCTATGGATGAATTCTCTCGTCATCTAATCTGCGAAAACTGCGGTAACAAGTTCATTCAAGATTGATAGTGATAGTCCACCCACCAATCAAACAAAAATGAGCTCTAATATTGAGCTCATTTTTTATCGATGCCTATTACTTAAGAATGGAAGATCACTTGTTCGTCTTCCGTCATTACAAGCGTTGCTTTGTTTTGTTCGATAAGTTGTGCGGCATAAGAAGGCGTCACGGCTTGCATCTCGCCTTTTGCCTTAAGAGCCAGAGATTCCCACGCTTGATCACGATATTTACCCGCTTGGGTGTATTGAATCAGTACTTTCATAGCTTCACACTCCGGTGTGGTTGACGTGCTACTTAAGTTAGCGCCCCAATGCTGGTTGCGCACCTGTTAAAAATGAAACATTAGATTAACCAAATGCTAGGGAGTGAACGTGGTGAAGTGTCAATAGCGATCCCAATACGGTGTATCAGTGCCAAGTTTTTCGCTGATGAAGTCGATGAACACACGTACTTTCAATGGCATATGTTTGCGCTCTGGAAACACCGCATAGATGGCATGCTCAGGGAGGGAGAACTCTTCCATAAGCGGTTTTAAGTTACCGGCAGCAAAGTCTTTGGCGGCGATAAAAGTCGGTAATTGGGCGATGCCAGAGCCTCTTAATAACAGTTGGCGAATTGCTTCACTGTTGTTGACCACAAAGTTACCCTTCGGCAGCACCTTATATTCGTTACCGCTGTTGATGAACATCCATTCGACCCCGCCTCGAAAATACGAATAGCGCAAACAGTTGTGTGTCACCAAATCGCTTGGTTTAGTTGGTACGCCAAATTCTTCTAGGTATTCGGGAGAGGCGCACAGTACGCTTTTACACGGAGCAAGGCGTTTAGCAACAAGGTTAGAAGTTGCAAGTTCGCCAATGCGAATCCCCAAATCAAAGCCTTGTTCGACCAAATCCACCATGGCGTCTTCTAGCTGTAAATCGACCTCAATTTTGGGGTAACGTGCAAGAAATTCGCTGATAAGTGGCGCAACGTGCAAAACACCGAAAGACATGGGAGCTGTGATTTTGAGCCGACCTTGCGGTGAGCCTTGCAACTCAGAAACGGCATCGACGCCTTGCTGAGCAAGGTTGACTGCTTGTGAGGCGTACTCGAAGTATCGGCGTCCAGCTTCGGTTAGGCTGAGCTTTCTTGTGGTGCGATTAAGCAAGCGAATGCCAAGGTCATCTTCGAGTTGATTAATGCGTTTGCTTATCGCCGATTTAGTCAGGTTTAACTGCTTGGCGGCAAGGGAAAAGCTACCGCATTCGACGACAGCGACAAATACTGGCAGTGACGCAATGGCATTCACGGCGTGCTCCTAGGTTACTGGGGTTATCTATTGTTAGCTATATTGTTGAGAAAAACGATACAATCATTTTCCAATTATAGAGATTACCTTCAAGAAGAAAACAATTAGACTATGCGGCAGAAAACGACCTGGATATTGGAAAGAAGAAAATGAAATACGATTGGATCTTGTTTGACGCTGACGAAACCTTGTTTCACTTTGATGCCTTCAAAGGTTTGCAGCTGATGTTTTCTCACAAAGGCGTAGATTTCACCGAGCAAGATTTTGCCCACTACCAAACGGTCAACAAGCCACTTTGGGTAGATTACCAAGATGGCAAAGTGACGGCAGATGAACTCAAGCACAAACGCTTTACTGAATGGGCAGAAAAGCTCAACACCACAACGGCGGATCTAAACAGTGCATTCCTAGAAGCGATGGCAGACATCTGTACTTTGCTGCCGGGTGCGAAAGAGTTGATGGAAGCGCTGCAAGGTAAAGCCAAAATGGGCATCATCACCAATGGTTTTACCGAACTGCAAGCGATTCGCCTAGAACGTACAGGTATGAGCGATTACTTCGAGCACGTGGTGATTTCTGAGCAAGTTGGTATTGCTAAGCCGGATCTGGGTATCTTTGAATACGCGATGACGCAAATGGGCAACCCATGTAAGACGCGCGTATTGATGGTGGGTGACAACCTGCATTCCGATATCTTGGGCGGTAACAACTTTGGCATTGAAACGTGTTGGTTGAACACCACAGGTGCGAGTGTGGATGAGCGTATTGCACCAAGCTACACGGTGGAATCGTTGAACGAGCTTAAGAGCATCCTCGTCGCTTAAGCTTAAGTGAACAAACAAACGAAAAAAGCGCTGATTTCTCAGCGCTTTTTGGGTTCTATCGATGCTGTTTTGTATTCATCGAGCTTACTTATTAGCTAGCGTTGTTTTCCGCCAATTCACGTTGTGCTTGTTGTTCTTTCTCACCAAGTTTGAAGTAAACCTTACCGACGATGACTTCTGAAATCAGGATGGTAAACACCACCGCAAAGAAGGCGACGACACCGTTCCAAGGGCCACTAAAGTCAACCTTGTCACCGAACAGAATGTTAATGGCTTCTAGCATCACGAACTTCGAACCGACCAAGATAACGTAAGTCGAGATACCACGGTAAATCTTAGGTGCCGTACCCGGTTTCGATTTAAAGTACTCTGCGATTTTGTGTTCCGCTTTGATAGACAGCTTCAAGAGCAACTGAAGCAATAATGCCGCGGCGAAAGAAATCGTAAATGAATCAATGGTTACGAAATCCCAATATTCGTCATAGAAGTTCAGTACCGTAAGGTCTACCAATACCGCCAAGGTATAACCAACAAACAGACGTTGTGGAGTGTTGAAACCGTAGACTTTATCCGATGCGCTCATAAGAACCCTCAATCAATAATGAACAAGTTTGCAAAGCCATGCCTTGCGTCGATGGGTTAACTATATGAGTTCCTCGAATTGAAAACTTGCCATTTCGCGCCATCCTAATCATTGCGATGAATTATTGTTTTGATTGGATATATTGAATACCAATAAGCGCGTTGAATTTGAAAACCGTCTACAAACTGACACGCAAACAGCGCTAGAATGGCTTCTAATCCAATAACTAATTTCGAAGAATCAAGCAGTAAGGACTCTCATGGCAGACATCAAACAGCTCGACAGCAAAGTGGTGTATCAAAACAAATGGATGACGGTACGTGAAGATAAGATCCAACGTCCTAGCGGAGCAGAAGGTATCTACGGTGTGGTCGACAAGCCAGACTGTGCAGCGATTCTGGCGATCGATAACGGCGTGATTCACTTAGTACAGCAGTTTCGTTACACCGTAGGACAACGTTGTTGGGAAATCCCGCAAGGGGCGTGGGAATCAAATCCAGATGCGGATCATCTTGAGCTAGCAAAAGGTGAGCTTCGAGAAGAGACGGGTATGCAGGCCAATAAGATGGAGTACGTTGGTGCACAGTTCATCGCTTATGGATTCTTAAACCAGACTTGCCATGTGTATTTCGCGAGTGAGTTAGCCGAAGTGGGCAATCAGCTAGACAGTGAAGAAGAAGACTTGATCACACGCTCGTTCTCAGTTGAAGCATTCGAGCAAATGATGATAGATGGTGAAATCAAAGACTGCGTCACCATCGCGGCTTATGGTTTGGCGAAATTGAAAGGCTTGGTATAAGCAAAACGAAGCCTCTAAATTACTCAAGGCGATAAGCTAAAAGGCTCGTGATGAGCCTTTTCGTGTTTATTATTGAGATGACTTAGCGTCGCTTTTTATTGCCACAGATGCTGGCGTGATGCTATTCACCGCCACCATCCCCACCGCCATCTCCTCCAAAGTCTCCGCCATCAGCATCGAAATCATCCGAATCGGTAGCGGGCTGTTGTTTGTGGCTGTCTTGAATCTCCGCGTAAGTCAGTAAAGCGCTGACGCTCACAAGATCCGTCGCTTGGTCAAATAAGGCAAGTGAGACTTCTGATTGGAAGTCAGCATGTTCACCTAGCTCTTGGCTTAGGCCCATCGGCACGTAAGCAGCTTGGCTAATCAACATGCCGTATGCGATCAGGGTAAAGGCATCATCTGTCTTACCATTTTCTTTCAGCGCCCAATCGATCTCTTCCTTCGAGTAATCTGTTTTCTCACCATACTTGAGTGCTAGTTTTGGCGTGATGTCCTTTGCGACCTCGCGAATTTGGCGGTTTCGTTTCCAATTTCCAAACATAAAACTTCCTTTTCTATGGGTGGTGAACGTTATGGTTATCGCTTCTCTAACACTTCAATCAGCTCATATCGATACAAGCTCGCATCGGCTGGTGCATTCTCTGGGGTAAATCGCTGAGTGCGTTTGATTTTTAAGGTGTACTCGGAACCTGATTCAAATTCAAAACCGTCGATTTGATCATAGAAGTAGTTACCATCGACCACCATGCATTTCATTGGCCCGACACCCACACAATCCACCAGTTCTGGACCTACATTGACGGTCATGATTTTTGCGGTGTCATCGGATTCGTGTTGGGCACAGCCAAATAGCGCTGCTGCCATCATAGGCAACACAACATAGCGTTTTAGATTCATTCTTTGCTCCTTAAAGGGTTACCAAATCATCATAGCAAGATTGACGAAAAGTGATGGTAAACCCGCGATAAAAAAGATAAACCCACCCTAACAATTTTCGCTTGTGTCTGTCCCTAAACGCTGTTTGTAGAACCCGGCACTGTGCATTCTCGTTGTAGAGACGATTACTCATCGGGAAAAGGGATTGAGAGGATGAGCTTGAACTTAGCTATGGTGGCTTTATAGTATTCCATTCACAAACCTTTTGGCGGAGCAGTAACGTGAAATTATTGGCTGATAAAACGGGCGAGCAGTTCTTGCAGATTTTAGATGAGCAAGGTGACGCGCTAACGGTGCAATTCATCTCCAATGAAGGTGAGCCAAAAGGACAACCATTCAAAGATTCTCTCAAGGGCTTGAAGCTAGCGGGATGGTCTCATCGAACTACGTCGACTGCGATTGGGATCTCTCGATTCAAAAAGGGTTATCTAGAGGATGCGCATGTGAGCTTTGCGCTGCATCGCTTGTACCCGTTGGGACGCAAAGTCAAACTGCCAAGCGGCGAGATTGTGCAAATCGCCAGTTACGCGAATACCCACGCAGATGGTTACTACATGTTTGTTCGACGTGATGATGAGCAAGAGTTAGTGCGCATGAAGATGTCACCAGATTGGCTGTTAATGCCATCAGAGAAGTTACTTGCTCTGCCGTACTATCCGCGTCCTCGTACTCAACAAGAGCTCAACGTGATCGACGATTTTGACAAGTGGGCTGGTGGCTTTTAATCGCCAGTCTGTCGATAATCAAACCCAAATCGCGCTAAGTAGTGCCAGACTTAGCTTTTCTCACCGTCCTGTGGCCAGTCGCGAACGTGAACATCCATTTGTGGGAAGGCGATTTCGATGTCGTTCTCTTTGAACAGCTTATCGATGTTTTTGTTTATGATGTGAATGGTCGATAAGCGGTGATCGATGGAGTTAATGTGCACACGTAACTCAAAGTCCAAACTGCTTGCCCCGAACGCTAAGAAAAAGACTGACGGAGACGGATCGTTCAGCACTAATGGGTGCTCTTCCGCTACTTGATACAACAACTCTTCGACTTTCTCGACATCAGAGCCATACGCCACGCCAATTGGAATAACAATACGAGTGATTGAATCGGTGAGTGACCAGTTGATGAGCTTTTCGGTAATGAAGGTTTTGTTCGGCACCACAATCTCTTTGTTGTCCCAATCGATGATGGTGGTAGCGCGAGTTTGGATTTTACTCACTGTGCCAGATAGGTCATTGATGGTGACGATATCGCCAATACGAATTGGGCGCTCAAACAACAAAATCAAACCAGAGATAAAGTTTGCGAAGATCTCTTGCAGACCAAATCCCAAGCCGACACCAAATGCAGCCACGAGCCATTGCAGACGCGACCACTGAAAGCCAAGAATGGCGAAAGCAGACAGCACGCCCGTCATCAAAATCAGATAGCGCAGCAAAGTGGTCACCGCGTAGCCCGTGCCGGGAGATAACTCTAAACGGCGCAGAATCAGCAGCTCCAGTATACCCGGTAGGTTGCGTACGCCAACAAAGGTAACAAGCAAGGTGATCAGTGCATAAATCAGAGACTGTAGCGTCACGTCAACCAAGGTCGAACTGCCGCTGACCACTTCACTGACTTGCCACACCACCACTTTATCGAGCCAACTGGTCATCTCTAACGCACTCGACCATAAAGTCAGAACCGCAATTACCAAACCAATCAAGGATAAACCGCGCAACAGTGTCATGGATTGTTCGCTGATCTGCTCGCTACCCAAGCCTTGCTCTTCCACTTCCGGGAAGTTTTCTCTGAGTTCGGCAATTTCAGGTGGCTCGTCTGCTTGCTCTTGTTGCTGAGCAATTAATTCTTCACGGCGCGCCAGTAGGCGTTGGTAATTAAGTTGACGGTGTTCGAGTTTGAGCCAGCGCTCCCCAAGCTGATACGTAAACAAGACGCCAAGCACGACAAACAGGGTAAGTTGCTGGTAAATGAGCAACAGCCATGCCGCGATGTATAAACCCATCAACGCCATAATAATGATGGCAATGAAGGAGCCGAGGATCATCACCTTAAGCAGCAACAATCCAAGTCCGCGATTGAGTGGAACAGGCAGTGTCGATGGGATGCGATCAGACTTAAGTAAAGCGCCATACACCATCGTCATGCCGACCATTAGCATTAGGAAGAACAGGCGAGAAATTTCTGCTTCTTGGTCGCCGGCAACCAACTCTGCAAAGAAGATCAATAAAAGGAAGAGGGCAAATGGAAAACGCAGGCGGTTACTCTGCTTATGAACATAATCACAAATGCGTTCTGGCCAATTTAGGTGCAACTCCAACAAGCCTTTTTTCGAGCTCATGGCGTAAATCAATTCGATCACAAACAAGGCAGAAGCACTGGCAACGATCAGCATTTTGGATTCGGTTGCGTTGGGAGCCGGCCACAACCAGAACAGTGCCGCTGCGGTGATGGCATACCAAAGTGGCAGAATCACGGCTCGACACATCGCCATAAACAGCAGTGAAATACTGTTTTGGAAGCGGTCCTTGAGCGGGTGGCCAAATACCTTTTTGTATTCATGACGAAGTCGAGTCGTACGACGAACCAAACGACGCCCCAGATAAAACAACACCAAGGTGTAGAAAACAAACGCACCACCCACCATTTTGAGTTGGTCAGGATTGACCTCATCTTGCAGGGTTTTCAATGGGGTTTTGGTGCCAAACCAAATCTCTTTATCGAAGTCAGTCAGGTGCTGCCAGAAAGGCACATTACTGCGTGTCCAAAGTTGTTGTTCACGTAAGAAGGCTCGCGCATTTTCGACTTCAATAGCGTACTGGTTAATGGTCAGCTGCAGTTTTCCTAAAGCAATAATGAGTTTTTCATAGTCTTGAGATAGCTGTTCTATGAGCTCATGCGATAAGGTTTCTAAACGGTCTGGCGCTTTGGCATTGGATTGCGTCGCACGAACGGCATCTTCAAGCGCAAAATCATCCAGCAACTGACTGATTTCGTATTTGCGGATGTGAGCATTGGCAATCTCATCGGGTATGGCTTTGTTTTGAACTTGGTTTGGCAAACGCTGCAGCTGAGCGCGAATCGAAGCGCCAAATGCGGTGCTGTCTCGCAGCCATGAGAGGTTTTCTTTGATTAGGCGCTGTTCTTCCGACAAGCTCCGGCGCTCTGATTCAAACTTTTGTCCAGCAATGCGTGCTTGGTCGATTTCTACCAACACTTGTTCTAGCTCTAACGTGTACTGACGAAGCTGCTCGATGAGTCGCTGTTTCTCCACGTCAGATTCATCGGCTTTCGCGCTTAGCTCTCGCGCTTCGGCAATCAAACCTCTTACCGATTCTTGTTCAACTCGGGTGAGCTTGTCTTGCAGTTCAATCAGCATGGGAGAGGCTAACTGAAGCTTCTTCGCCAACAATTGCTGTTCTAATCGCACAAGCTCTGTACGTTCATCCAAACTTTGTAGTTCAGCCGTCATCACCTCTTTTTGTAATTTAAGATAGGTGAGATTCGCGGTCTCTAACCATTGATTTATTTCTGCGCCGTTTTCACTTTTGACCAATGAAGCTTGTTCGATTTGTTGATTCAATTGAGCCAAAGAAACGGGGAGGGAGGTTCTTGCTGCGTTGAGTTGTTTGGTCTTTTCGGCATTCGCTTGTGAAGTGGTGCGCCATTCACTCATCGCAGCCTGAAGTGACGCTATGGATTGAGATAGATCGCTGTAGCTATTGAGCTGCTTGGCCTTGAACATGTCGAGCTTTTCGGCTTCTTCGATTTGTTTGAGAAGACGTTCTCGCTGCAAGGGGAACTGGCTAATGATTTTTCGGTAATCGTCACGCGATGCTTTCTGCGCGTCGAACCCTGTAATTTGATTGAGTAGAGTTTCGTACTGACCAATCAGCGTGTCGTTTTTTGGTGACTCCGCGTTCAAGCGTGCGATTTCGCTTTTCAGAAAGTCGGTTTCGGGTAGGGTTTGCGCGACGGTGACAAAGGAAATCAGCAATAACAACGCAGCGGTTAAGCAACGCAAGCTGCGGGCAAACATCGGCTTTCTCATTCCCTTCACACCAACCTCGACTCTGAATTTATTGAGTAGAAATAAGTGTATACGCTAGATGGGATGTACGCCTGTTTTGACAAAAAATCCCCGAGCGCACCAGAAGCAAAGCACTCGGGGATAAACTAAGAAAAGATAGTTGGGGGTTTTAAGCGACCGCTTTTTCGCCAAGGGCGCGTAGGTCTTGCATGGTGTCTGCGTAGCTCTTTGGTTTACCAAACAGCCCCGCAGTACCAAGAATAAAGTACTCCACTTTGTCGCTCAGACGTTCAATTACTTCTGGGCTGATCGCGCCGTCGATGGCGATCTTAGTGTTGGTGCCTTTCGCTTCGATCATTTCGATAATACGCTCGATGCGGTTGTAAGCATTTGGAATAAAGGCTTGTCCTGCAAAACCAGGGTTTACCGACATCACCAAAATCACGTCCGTCACATCCAGTACGTCTTCAATTGCGCTCAATGGCGTACCTGGGTTGATTGCTAAGCCAGACTTAATGCCTTTCGCTTGGATGTTACCGAGTGAACGATGCAGATGTGGTGGCGCTTCTGCGTGGATGTACATCAGCTTAGGGCCTAGTGCTGCAAACAAGTCGATGAACTGGTCTGGATCTGACAACATTAGGTGCACATCGTATTCGATGTCCGTTAGGTTACGAATCGCTTTGATGTCTTCTGGGCCAAGTGCGAAGTTTGGTACAAAGTGACCGTCCATCACATCAATATGCAGCATATCGACGTTTGCTTTTTCTAGCTCTTTCAGCTCGCTTGCCAACTTAGAGAAGTCGACACACATCATTGAAGGACAAAACTTAGCCATCTTATCGCTCCTCAATTTCTGCAATTTGGTTTACACGGTTCTGATGACGACCACCTTCGAACTTTGCTTCTAACCAGCTATCGATGATCATTTTTGCTAGCTCAATGCCAATAACGCGAGAGCCGAACGCAAGGATGTTGGTGTTGTTATGCTGTTTAGATAGCTGCGCCGTGTATGGGTCGCTACAAACGACAGCGCGAATACCCGGAACTTTGTTTGCTGCTAGCGAAATGCCAACGCCTGTACCGCAAATCAAAAGACCTTGGTCTGCATCGCCACTTGTTACCGCTTTTGCGACGGCTAAACCGTATTGAGGGTAGTCAGTACGCTCTGCTGAATGCGTGCCGAAATCAATCACTTCAATACCTTTACTTTCTAAGTGTTTGATAACCAATTCTTTATGTTCGATCCCTACATGATCACAACCGATAGCAATTTTCATATTCGTAACTCTCAAGCGTTCAGGTTTGCTTTAAAGTTTACAAATAAAATTACAACTGTAAACAGTGAATTTAATTGAAACTCACCGAATGTTATTTAAGTTATTGTATTTAAAATAAATAAAAGTTCACAATAAAATTCACAGAAATAAAAAATTCACAGAAAGTTTATTTTTGTGATCTCGGTAGAGGCAGAGTCTATGACTTATTGATAGCTTAATAGGCAGTTAATCCATTAATCACGAAACAGGTTTGAATATGTCTTACACGATGATTGCAGAAGAGTTGGTGGGCTCGTTAGGCGGAGAAGAAAACATTGTCTCTGTCGCTCACTGTGCCACTCGATTACGCGTAATGGTTGCCGATGAAAACAAAATTGATAAGAAACGCATCGAGGGCACCGACAAGGTAAAGGGCGCATTTTTTAACAGCGGCCAATACCAAATTATTTTTGGCACCGGAACGGTGAACCGAGTCTTTGAAGCGTTTGAGAACTTAAAGCTGAAGACAGCTTCGAAAGATGAACAACGTAAAGCGGTTGAAAAACAAGGGACGGCTTTCCAACGTGCGATCCGTACGTTTGGTGATGTTTTCGTGCCAATCATTCCAGCGCTTGTTGCGACAGGCTTGTTTATGGGGTTGCGTGGCTTGTTCATGCAGCCAGAGATCTTAGGCTTGTTTGGTCTAACGCCAGAAACCATTCCGCAAAACTTCATTCTTTATACTCAAATTCTGACGGATACTGCTTTCATTTTCTTACCAGCACTGATCGCGTGGTCGGCGGCGCGCGTGTTTGGTGGCTCTCCTTTAATTGGTCTGATTTTGGGTATGATGCTGGTGTCGCCAGCGCTGCCAAATGCATGGTCTGTGGCGTCTGGTGAGCTTGATCCAATCATGTTCTTTGGCTTTATTCCCGTGCTTGGCTACCAAGGTTCGGTCATCCCTGCCTTTATTGCCGGTATGTTGGGAGCCAAACTAGAGCGCCGTATTCGTAACTTCGTACCAGAAGCTTTGGACTTAGTCGTCACGCCATTCCTAACGCTATTGGTGATGATTACGGCTTCTCTATTTGTGATTGGTCCTATCTTCCACTGGTTAGAGCTTATTATTCTGCAAGGCGCGCAGTTCATGCTGGATCTGCCACTGGGTCTGAGCGGTATCTTGATTGGTGGTCTGCAACAAATCGTTGTGATGACGGGTGTTCACCACATCTTCAACCTGCTTGAGATTCAATTGCTGACCAACACTGGTGCAAACGAATTCAACGCCATCATTACCGCCGCAATCGCTGCACAAGGTGCTGCTTGTCTTGCGGTAGGTGTGAAAACCAAAGACAAGAAACTCAAAGCTTTGGCAATGCCATCAACACTATCTGCGTTCTTGGGTATCACTGAGCCAGCGCTATACGGTGTGAACCTTCGCTTCTTCAAACCATTCATTATGGGCTTGATTGGCGGTGCAGTTGGCGGCTTCTTCGCAACGGTATTTGGTTTGAAAGCAACAGGCATGGCTATCACGGTCATTCCAGGAGCGCTGCTCTACTTGAATGGTCAAATGCTGGGTTACCTAGCGGTGAACTTAATTGCTATCGGTACGGCATTTACTCTGACTTACCTATTTGGTTACTCAGACAAGATGTTGCAAGACAAGTAATCCCTTGTGTTTTCATCCCCCTGACTTCAGGGGGATTCCTGTTTCTAGATTTTAATAAGGCTTACCATGACAGCAGAACAAACCTACATTAACGACGTGTTGGCGATTGCCTTAAATCAGATGGCAAATCCGCAAGAAGACCCTTACCGTCCAACTTGGCACTTTGCGCCGCAATTTGGTTTATTGAACGACCCAAACGGCTTGGCGTACTTTGCGGGTGAATATCACCTGTTTTATCAATGGAATCCAAAAGCGTGTGCGCATGGCGCGAAAGCATGGGGACACGCCACCAGTAAAGATCTTATTCACTGGCAGCATCAACCTTTGTCGTTAGCACCAACAGAAAACTACGAAACGCACGGCTGTTATTCTGGCTCAGGCTTGGTAGTGGATGGTGCGCTGGAACTGTTTTACACCGGCAACGTGAAGTTCGAACAAGGTGGCCGAACCGCTTACCAATGCCGAGCTACGTTAGAGGCGGGCAAACAGGCAGAGAAGCAAGGCATTGTGCTCGACTTACCACAAGGCTACAGCGGCCATGTGCGCGATCCAAAAGTGTGGCTGCACGATGGTGAGTACTACATGGTGCTGGGCGCAGAAGATCTCGATTACAAAGGCAAAGTGCTGTTGTACCGTTCATCAGACAGAAAACAATGGCAGTTTGTTGGTGAAGTATTTGGTGATGGCTGCAATCAACATCAAAGTGATGACTTTATGTTGGAATGCCCAGATCTTTTCCCGATTGGTGACCAATACGCGCTGATCACTTGCCCGAAAAACTGGTTAGAAGTGGACGGTCGTAAAGTGGAAACCTTTGATGTGACTTATCATCTCGGTCAGCTTGATTACCCAACGGCGGGCTTTGAACATGGCGAAGGCGTATTGATGGATCATGGTTTCGACTTTTACGCGCCACAAACGTTTGAAGATGAACAAGGTCGTCGCATTCTCTTTGGATGGATGGGGAAACCAGATGAGTTCGAATCTTACCAACCAACGATAGAGTTTGGTTGGATTCATCAAATGACTTGCCCGCGAGAGCTGATTCTTCAAGATGGCCGCTTACTGCAAAAACCAAGTGCAGAACTCGAATCTTTGCGTTCGCAACCACAAAGCTTTACCAACCAATCGCTGCGTTTTTATGGATTGTCTTCTGAACTGCTGATTGAAGATGTTCCGGCAGAACTGACGATCGATGTTGCCGCAGATTTGAAGCTGCAAGTGACGCCACAAGGGCTAGCAATAACCCGCCGAAATCTGAAAACAGGTGAGTGGGAATCAAAGCAGTGGCAAGGTGAGGTTCGTCATCTACAAATTCTTCGTGACCATTCAAGTGTGGAAGTATTTATTAACCAAGGTGAGGCGGTGTCGACATCACGCTTCTTCGGCCAAAACGCACAAGGTGTGGGCTTTGTGATTGAGAGCGAAAGCGCAGTCACGGCAACGCATTGGCAATTAAAGGCATAACCGTAACTGCAAGTGCAGTTACCATGACGAGAGAGCGGTAGCTATGTATAATGATCCGACTGTTTCACAAGGAATGATATTGTCCGTGGATGTCAATCAAGTAATTCCCAATATTCGTATGCGTATGCCTTCACTCACGCGTACCGAACAATCCATTGCGGAAAACTTTCTCAAGCCTCACTTCATGCAGAAGTCGACTTCAATTAAAGAAGTGGCGGAGCGGTTGGGTGTGTCAACGGCGTTGATCGTTAAGGTGTCAAAGAAGCTTGGCTTCAGTGGTTTTAAACAGCTTAAAGACGCGTTAAACGCTCATCATCACTCAGATTCTTACGCGCCAAGTGAGCAACTTCAGCCGGATGATTCTTGCGAGCAGATCGTCACTAAGGTGCTGCAAAACTCCATCAATGCCTTGACGGAAATCCTCAACTTTGTGGATGCCAATATGGTGAGTGCTGCCGCCGAGGCCATCATTAACGCGCGTAATATTGAGTTGTATGCAGCGGGTGGTTCGAACATCATCTGTGAAGACTTCCAGCACAAGCTTTTGCGTTTTGGTATTCGAGCATCAGTGCCTCGTGATCGTCACTTGATGTTGATGTCGGCTAGTGTGTTGAGCGAAAAAGACGTGGTGCTGGTGGTATCGCATTCAGGTCAGACCGTTGATTTGATGGATGCCGTCCGTCTTGCGAAGCAATCTGGTGCGACGATCATCTCTATCACCAACAACTTCCACGCTGAGCTGTCCCAGCTTTCCGATTACCCGCTTTACGCGCCTGCATCGCCAGAGCCATTGCTGGGTAAAAACGGCATCGCGCGCTTGGTCAAACTTGCTATGATCGACAGCTTGTATGCGACCATCGCGAGTAAGATTCCAGATCAAGCGGAAGAGAATTTAGAGAAGACCACTAAAGCGGTGGCGATTCTGCACCGATAAAGGTCGCTGAACGAGGCAAAGCTTCGAGATATGCAGAATTCGAAATCAATAAAGGCTGACATAGCGTCAGCCTTTATCTTATCTGTCTCTCGGGTTCTAGGGTTAGAACGGGTGGTTCGATAGTTGGTTGCTGCTTTCTAGCATCTTCTCTGCTACGTAGCGATGCGTGGCTGTGGTTGGGTGAGTCACATCCCAGAACACAAACTTGTCAGAACCAGACGCGGCACACTCTGAGCGCAGCGCATGATGATACAAGTAATCTGCAGAAGACGAACGGTTGATGTCTTGGCAAGCTTGGCTCGCATTAACGAAACCGTGTTGCTCTGGGTTCGCTGTTAAGCTTTCAAACAGGGCATGGGTATCATACAGAGTGATGTTGTAGCCTTGCGCTGTGTAGTATGCCGCTTGCGCCTTGATGAACTCGTTCATCTCAACGATCTTCGCACGGATCTTGTCGATTTCCTCTTGAGTTGAGTAGGTAAACTGTGGCGCACGAGTGGCGTCTGGTAGCGTCATCAACAACAAGTTCTTCGCACCCGCATCGGTCAGTTTGATCAAGGCTTCCGCGTAGTCTGATTTCACTTCTGGCACGCTGCGGTTGTAGTTCATGAAGTCATTCAAACCAAACTCAAGCGTAAACAATGTATTGGCTGGCTTGTAGTTTTTGGCCAGTTTCGCATACGCCAAGTAAGAAGAAACTTGCTCACCTACTCCCGTCAGAGCGATGTATTGGTTTTCACCTGCTGCGCCGCCAACAGCCCAGTTGTAGAGCGGTAGGTTCTTCGCTTGAGCAATGTACTCTGTCCATACAAACCCGTTAGAGAAATGCCCTAAGAACCAGCTATTTGGATTCGGGAATCGCCATTGTGATGCGTTAAAGATGTTGCCGGTATCCGACAAACTGTCACCCAGCGCCACGACCTTGTTGATTTGATCGGGCTGCATGACTGGATCGTTGCTCCAGATGGTGTGGTTGTAGGAGAAACGGTTATCGGCAGCAAAGAAGGTGATGTCTGCGTTTTCATTCGCCAGATCTAGGGTCTGCTCACAACGCTCTTTGATGATGCTTTGTGGTGTGTCGGTGTAAAACATGTTTTTGAAAGAAACAGCACTCCACCAATAGCCTTCAATTGTGAAGTAACTGCCGTCAGGATTCTCTGCCCATTCCCAATCTGTAGCTGGTTCGTCTTCTGAATAACTGGTGCGGTACCAACAGCGAACATAAGTGTAGGTTTGTTTCGCTTGCGCACTTCTGACTTGCGAGGCGCTTACCATTTCAGGAGTCAGGGATGGCTCGTCAGCGTGAGCCAAACTCAGTGGTAGTAATAATGCACTAAGTAACGTAATGGTCTTGTTCATGATTCACTCTCTATGATGATTATCGTCATGATTTAAGTGAGAATTTATCTCACTAAACGCCCTCATTCTGAGTAAATACCCTACTTAGTCAAATATCTAATTATTCATTCTGTTAATTTTGGTACCGCAATCGTATTTCAATAGATTTGGTAAATACTAAGATTTTATAAAATATAGAATAATTACTCACTAACATTAATTTAACATGCACTTTTTGTGTTAATAAGTAATTGCTTTATAAGGTTTTGGTGGTATTTTTGTATGTTAACTAAATCTGTTGTTTAAATGATCTTTTGTTCATTGTTGTGTATTTATGAAACAAATTGTTTGGCATTTTTAGGCGATAACCTATAGCTGAATCGCTCATGTATAAGTCATGGTTATGATTTTTCATGAGGATAAAGTGAATAAAAATCAGCTCAAAAAGGAATAGAGCAAATGCATCACACAACAACTAAATTAAATGGCTTGTTTTCATTGTCTGCCGTTGCAGTAGCACTGACATTTTCGATGTCAGCGCATGCGGCTCCTCTGACGGGGTTCGACGAAGCTAACTTGCCGACCAAATACATCGTCAAATTTAAAGAAGATACGTCCAGTCCTTCAGCATTGGGTGGGAACTCATTCTGGGGTCCGCGCATCGCGCAAGAGTCGGTTTTAGATCAGCTCAAAGCGCGTAAAGTGGAAAAGCTAGGAAACCGCGCGATCTATAGTGTGGAGATGGAAGACTCAGAGCTGGGGCAATTACGTAACCGAAGTGATGTGGAATACGTTGAAATTGACCCTCCGCGCTATCTGTTAAGCGAGACTATCCCATGGGGCTACGAGGCGGTTAACGCTCAGCTTCTGGATGACTCAAATGCAGGTAATCGCACCGTGTGTATCATCGACTCGGGTTACGATTTGGCGCACAACGATCTGAGTGGTAACCGAGTGTTGGGTACAAACGATAGCGGTACCGGCTCTTGGAGTGTTCCGGGGAACAACAACGCTCACGGTACACACGTAGCGGGTACGATTGCCGCGATTGCCAACACAGAGGGCATCAAAGGCGTTATGCCAAACCAAAACGTGAATTTGCACATCGTTAAGGTGTTCAATGAAGCGGGTTGGGGCTACTCATCCAGCTTGGTGAAAGCGGTACAAACTTGTGCTGACAACGGCGCGAACGTAGTCAACATGAGCCTTGGTGGTAGCCAGTCGAGTGTGACGGAGAAAAACGCGTTGCAAACCATTTACGACCAAGGCGTGCTGCTGATTGCCGCTGCGGGTAACGATGGTAATACTGCGCACAGCTACCCAGCATCTTACGATTCAGTTATGTCCGTTGCGGCAGTGGATGATAAGCGTGATCACGCGGCGTTCTCTCAAGCGACAGACCAAGTTGAAATCGCAGGTCCGGGCGTAGCGATTCTATCTACGGTGACAGTGGGCGAGGGTAAGCTTTCAGACATTCGCTTGAACGGTGTTAGCCAGTTCGATCGTGGCATCGTTCCTCACAACCGCTTGATCCAATCGGGTGGCAGTTACGGTCCTGATCCAGTAGCTGGTTCTATCACGGCGACACTGGCAAGCTGTGATGTATCTGGTAGCAGCTTCAGCTGTGGCGATATGTCTGGCAAGATCTGTTTAACCGAACGTGTGGGCAACCAATCATCAGGCAACTACCCAGAAATCGATGCAGTTCAAGCGTGTTACAACGCAGGCGCAAGTGCGGCGATTGTGTACAGTAACTCTGAGCTTCCGGGTTTGCAGAATCCTTTCCTTGTCGATCAAAACAACGCGGCGCGTATTGTGTCAGTGACGGTTGATCGTGCTTTCGGTCAGGAGCTGCTGGGCTATGTTGGTCAAGACATCACGGTATCGACCACCAAGGGTGAAGACTACGAGTACTACAACGGTACTTCGATGGCGACACCGCACGTAACTGGTGTTGCAGGTTTAGTGTGGAGTTACCATCCAACCTGTACCGCAGCACAAGTACGTAACGCACTGATCAAGACAGCAACGGACATCGACGTAACAGGTCGTGATAACCGCACTGGTCATGGTCTTGTGAATGCTGAGGCTGCGAAACAATACCTAGACGCTGGCTGTAATGGTCCGGATGGCGGCGGCTCTGGCAACGACAACGTTCTAGAAAATGGTGTGGCGAAAACGCAGCTTTCTGGCGGCAGCAAATCAAGCTCAGTATTTGTGTTTGACGTCCCTGCGGATGCAACGCAAGCGACATTCAACATGAGTGGTGGTTCTGGTGATGCTGACCTTTACGTACGCTTCAATGGCACACCAAGCACCAGCACTTACGACTGTCGTTCATGGGCGGGCGGTAATGGCGAAAGCTGTAGCTTGAACGTATCTGGCGCAGGGCAATATGAAGTATTGGTTTACGGCTACAGCGCGTACTCGGGTGTTTCTCTTGTGGCAGCGCATAACGGCTCGGGCGATTCATCTGGTGGCGGCTCTACACCTTCTAGCTACACCAACTCAGACGCGGTAGCGATTCCTGATAACAAAGCGTCTGGCGTTGTAAGCTCATTAGATGTGCCTCGCTCTGGCGATGCAGGCTCAGTGACGATCGACTTGGATATCACTCACACCTACATTGGTGATCTTTATGTCACATTAACGTCGCCAGATGGTGGTCAAGTGGTACTGCACGACAACGCGGGTGGCAGTGCGAACGACATTAAAACCAGTTTCCAAGCGGACTTCTCTGGTTTTGAGTCGCAAGGCACATGGGAACTTAAAGCGGTGGACAATGCCAGAAGAGACACAGGCACCATCAACAGTTGGACTCTGACCTTTCAATAAGGAGTGACTATGAAGAAGTTGACCTTACTTTCTTTGTCTGCGGTAGGCGCTACCGCACTATTGGCAATCGGACTGAGCTCAAGCAGCTTGGCGAACAATCAAGGGTTTCCTCTCGTGGATGAACGCCAAGATCAAGCCGAGCAGCAACCAGCACGCTACTTTGTTAAGTATCATGAAGGGAAAGAGAGCGAAGTGAGAGCGCTTCTTCGTCAGCACAACATTGAAGTGGTCGATGCTCTGGTGAAACAACACGTGTTGGTTGTGATGGGTGAACAGGTGGAAGTCGATAAGCTAGCGGATCACGATGCGGTCGAATACACCGAGCAAGAGGCGACAAGAAAGCTGCTATCTAACGGAACTACGCTTCAATAAGCCAAACTTCCTTGAGATAGTGCCGAAAAGAAAAACGCCCCTCACGTGAGGCTGTCTCTTATACACAAATCCCCAAGCTTGTAGCTTGGGGATTTTTTTTGAACTCTTTAACGTGTGTGCGATCTGATCACTTACTATTCCTCACTGAAACACTAAGATGACATATTCAGACGCTAAACTTTGGGCACAAGAACAATT
>NZ_JATABF010000018.1:0-93004 GCF_036533715.1 Vibrio sp. M260121
CTCGTCAGGAAATGACAATGCAAAGCCGACTTTATATCGATACATATTACAATCCGGTAAGAAGACATGGGACTCTAGGTGGAGTGAGCCCCATAGACTTTGAGCTAATGAATTAACCCCCTGTGTCTACTTTTAAGGGGTCATTCCACATTCCACATTCCAATCTCGAATCTCGAATCTCGAATCTACTTCTTCGTATGGAACTGCTCGCAAGCCAGCATCGTGTTCTCAATTAGGCTTGCTACCGTCATTGGGCCAACGCCGCCCGGTACTGGTGTAATGAAGCTCGCGTTCTCACGTGCTTTATCGTATTCAACGTCACCTACTAACTTGCCAGATTCAAGACGGTTGATGCCCACATCGACCACAACAGCGCCTTTCTTAATCCACTCGCCAGGAATGAAGTTTGGTTTACCAACTGCAACTACAACAAGGTCAGCTTGACGAACGTGGCCCTCTAGGTCTTTGGTAAAGCGGTGACAAGTTGTTGTCGTACAACCAGCAAGAAGCAGCTCAAGTGTCATTGGGCGACCAACAATGTTTGATGCGCCAACCACAACCGCGTGCTTACCGCGTAGCTCGATGTTGTATCGATCAAGCAGCGTAATAATGCCTTTTGGCGTACAAGAACGAAGTTTAGGAATGCGCTGTGCTAGACGGCCAACGTTGTAAGGGTGGAAGCCATCCACGTCTTTCTCTGGGTGAATACGCTCAAGAACGTGCGTTGCATCGATGCCAGCAGGAAGTGGTAGCTGAACAAGAATGCCATCGATTTCTGCGTCGTTGTTCAACTCATCGATAAGTGCCAACAACTCTTCTTCCGACGTTGTCGCAGGAAGGTCAAAAGACTTAGAGACAAAGCCAACTTCTTCACACGCACGGCGCTTACTGCCAACGTAAACTTGAGAAGCTGGATCTTCACCAACTAAAACAACTGCAAGACCAGGAGCACGAAGGCCAGCCTCAACGCGAGCTTTCACACGTGCTGCAACTTCGGATCGAACAGTTTGGGAAATGAGAGTTCCATCTATATTTTGAGCAGTCATGACTTTCCTTTTTAAATTGAGAAGGCAAATTATTTGCGGCGCATTGTCGCAGAAAATCTATTTAACATCCATACGCAAACGTTTGCTTTGGGGTGTTTTTGAACATTTATCGCTTTAGTGCCCTTTTTTTAGGCATTCAGATCAGAATGTTATGAAAACCCGTTGATTTAAGCGCTTGAACTCGTATAATCCTGTCCCTGTAGCGCGCCCTTAGCTCAGCTGGATAGAGCACGTCCCTTCTAAGGATGTGGTCATAGGTTCGAATCCTATAGGGCGTGCCATTTATTTAGAAACCCCGATAGCTCTCTAAGTTGTCGGGGTTTTGTCGTTTTGGATTGTCCAAAATGACTCATTTCATAGAATTTGGTTCTCTTCTATTCCATTTAGTAAATCATGAAAAAAATAATTCTAACCGCAGTTGTGCTTTCTATTTTAAGTGGATGTGTCACGCGTAAAGTTCGTGTGCTTCCACAAGCTGTCAATATTTCTCCGATTACTGACGTAGCAATTAAAAATCTTAATTGTCAGATGGTGGACTCTTACACGATTGAAGATATCCATCCTAACAACGTTGACCGTATGTTGAAGAATCAAACATACGCATCGGGAGGTAACCGTTATCACATTGCTACCGTGCTCGATACCAGTCGTGGTCGTCCTTCCAGTGTGGTTGCTGAGTTGTATCATTGTCCATCGGCACCGAGCGTAAGTGTGGCTAAAGCAACCAAGACCATGTTACTGCCTGGTGCCAATGAGGTGCAGCCAATCTCATTTGCAGAGGTGGAAAACAATGAGTGTAAAGTCATCGGTAACCAAGTTGTGTCTGAGCAACAAAAAGGTTCCTTATTTGAGGAACTTGCAAACCAAGTTTATATGGCGGGTGGTAACCGATATCACGTGGTGAAGGTGATAGAAACTGATGGACAAAATCCAACGTCAGTTTCAGCAGATGTTTATCGCTGTAAGCACCGCTCTGTAGCTTACAAATAGAACAAAAAAAGCGCTAGCTAAGAAAGCTAGCGCTTTTTTGTTTAAAAGGGGCTTAGATCTTTTTAAAGATGAGTGAGGTGTTGATACCGCCAAACGCAAAGTTATTGCTCATTAGGTGTTCAACATTGAGCTCGCGACCTTGCCCTGAGATGTAATCTAGGTCGCCACATTGTGGGTCTAGGTTCTCTAGGTTAAGGGTCGGGTTAAACCAACCTCCGTGCATCATCTCTAGGCCTAGCCACGCCTCAATAGCGCCACAAGCACCTAGGGTATGACCAAAGTAGCTCTTCAATGAGCTGATTGGCACTTTACCAAGTGCATTTGCCGTGGCGTTGCTTTCTGCAATGTCACCGCGGTCAGTAGCCGTACCGTGCGCCGATACATAATCGATTTGATCTGCCGAAATGCCTGCGTTCTGTAGCGCCATCTCCATACAGATTTGCATGGTTTCCATTTGAGGTTGTGTTACGTGCGCAGCATCGCAGTTGCTTGCAAAACCAATGATCTCTGCATAGATTTTCGCGCCGCGAGCCACTGCGTGTTCGTACTCTTCTAAAACCAATGTACCTGCGCCTTCGCCAATTACTAAGCCATCGCGCTCGGTATCGTAGGGTCTTGGGGTACTTTTCGGTGCATCGTTTTTCAAACTGGTCGCGAAAAGGGTATCAAACACAGCCGATTCTGTTGGGCAAAGCTCTTCAGCGCCACCTGCAACCATCACGGTTTGGTAGCCGTGCTTAATGGCTTCGTAGGCGTAACCAATCGCTTGGCTGCCGGAAGTACATGCGCTACTGGTTGGAATTACGCGACCTTTTAAGCCAAAGAACAGACCAACGTTAACCGCAGTCGTGTGTGGCATCATTTGTACGTAAGTTGTCGCGGTAATCGCTTTGGTGGTTTTGTCATTTAGCATTACACCAAATGCGCCAATGGCATCGGTACTGCCTGTAGATGAGCCGTAAGCGATACCGGTTTGACCATTAGTGAGAACATCATTGCCAATCAGACCGGCTTGGCTTAGCGCGTTTTCTGTTGCGACAGTCGCAAGCTTAGAGACACGACCCATACCGCGGACTTGTTTGCGTTTGTAATGCTTCGGTAGTTCGAAGTCAGTTACAGGTGCAGCAAGCTTGGTGTTCAAACCATCATATTGTTCATAAGAAGGCATGTATTGAGTGGCGTTCTGGCAGTCGCGCAGTTTAGGCTCTACTGCTGACCAATCGTTACCAAAGGCAGTAACACCGGACATACCTGTCACAACGACTCGACGAGTCATACTAAGCCTCCATTTACTGAGATAACTTGGCGGGTAACGTAACCTGCGATATCAGACATCAAGTAGCTTACCAGACCAGCCACTTCCTCTGGTTCACCCATGCGACGAAGAGGGATTTGCGGCATCGCGTGCTCTTTTACGTGCTCATCCACCATGCCAGTATCAATAAGACCTGGTGCCACACAGTTCACGGTGATCTTACGTTTTGCGAGTTCAAGCGCGAGAGATTTCGTTGCACCAATCACGCCAGCTTTTGCCGCGCTGTAGTTGGTTTGACCGCGGTTGCCCATCAGACCAGACACTGACGCGAGAGTCACAATACGACCGCCTTTGCGTTTTTGTACCATTGGCATTACGCAAGGGTGCAGTACGTTGTAGAAACTATCTAGGTTGGTATGAATCACGCCATCCCATTCTTCTTCCGTCATAGCTGGGAAAGCAGTGTCGCGAGTGATGCCAGCATTGTTGACGACACCGTAGTAAGCACCATGCTCTGCGATGTCGGCTTCTAATTTAGTGCGGCATTCTTCGCGGTTGCTGATATCAAACTGGATCAGACGACCCGAGCCACCATGTTGTTCAATGGTCTCTAAAGTGTTTTGTGCGCCTTGTTGATCACCCATGTAATGCACGACGACGTGGAAACCGTCTTTGGCAAGTTGAACGGCGATGGCTTTACCAATGCCTTTACTGGCACCAGTTACGAGGACTTGTCGGGTCATTGTTGACTCCTGATTTTCATTTCTTTTAATTTTTCTTCTGATGGAACGTATACGTTCAACTGACAGGTAGCGATGGTTTTTTCTTGCCACTCCATGCGAGCAGAAAACACCGCCATGCCATTGTCTTCCATCATTTTCTCGGCATACACGTCGAGCTGTTGACCTTGAGTAAAGGCATCGCACTCAGAAGTGTAACGTCGACTGCCTAATAAGAACCCAATAGGTGGCTCCTGTCCTTGAATAAGGGCATGGTAGCCAGACCAAGCGGCAACAGACTGTGCCATAAACTCTATACCGACATACGCCGGAACCGTTTGAGTATCACGGTTGAAAAAAGGGTTATGCTCGCCAATATCAACCTGACAATGGATGGTGTCTTGTTGAATATCGATAGCACGATCAACCAAGATCATTGGTCTATCGTGCGGAAGCAGTTGTTCAATTGGGGGAAGTTTAGTCATGAGCGTAACCAAAAATAAGACTAACGTTATTACCGCCGAAAGCAAAAGAGTTGCTTAAAATCGCTTTTCCACCAAGTTTTGATGGTGCTTCAACGAGGGAGATTTCGATATCTTCCGCTTTGTTTGCGCAATGCTGGACGGGGAGATCGAGATCGTAATTCAAAATATGCCATGCGATTGCCGCTTCAGTTGCGCTGGCGGCACCTAGAGTATGACCGGTTAACGGTTTGGTTGAGCTCACTGATACAGCATCGCCAAAGCAGCGGAAAATGGCTTTGCTTTCCATCGAATCGTTCAATGGGGTCGCGGTTCCATGCGCATTGATGTAACCAATATCTTCAGCCGTTAAGCCAGCGTTTGAAAGGGCTTTGTTCATGGCCTCTTCTGCACCGAGTCCCTCTGGGTGTGGTGCAGAGATATGATGTGCGTCAGAGCTGTCTCCTGCGCCTAACAACGCCACTTTGGCGGGCGTGTGGCTCAATAGCATGATGGACGCGGCTTCTCCGATATTAATACCCGAACGATCTGCATCGAATGGTAAGCAGTGTTTGTCTGACAGGGCTTCTAGACCACAAAAGCCATTTAAGGTCAGGCGACATATGGTGTCGACACCACCAACAATCACGGCATCGACTAGCCCCGATTTTAAAAGACGTTGAGCGGTGATAAATACGCGTCCACTGGAAGAGCAAGCTGTCGATACAGCGTAATGAGGACCTGTCAATCCAAAATACGCGGCGACAAAGTCACTGCAATGACCAAGCTCTTGCTTACGGTAATGGTAATCGTCTGGGAACGCACCACCTGAGAGCTTTTCTGCAAAGGCAATTTCACCATCTGCAATGCCGGAGGTGCTGGTCCCGATCACCACGGCAATGCGGTCTGAGCCATATTGGCTAATGGCTTCGCGGACTTTGGGTTCGATCTGCAAAATGGCAGAGAGTGCGAGTCGGTTGTTTCTAGAATCAAACGAATGCAACGCTTGCGGAAGCGTTGGTAATGGCTCTAAGACGCGTCCAATAACGGTTTCTCGATCGTTATTCAGAATGGTTTTATCCATGACCATGTTCGATGGCTTAGAACCCGATAGACATTGATGAATGCTTGCATCATCGTTACCCATCGCGGAATGAAAGCCGCAGGCCTGAATATACAAAGGTTGAGGAGAGCGAGTAGACATAGTGTTGTATTAGGATCGTTCTTAATTTAATTGATACTGCAGTGTTTGAATAGAAATCGAAAACGGATGTTGAAGGTGATTAAAGCTAATCTTACCTTTCAGTTTGTCGCGATTCTCATAGTGGATGTCTATGATCTTTTCACCGTCGCTATTAAACACGGCTCTAGAATATTCATCATCAATCATTCGCCACCTTACCTTATTTAGCGGCGCTTCCCAAGCAGAACTCGGCCACAGCGTGATCATTAGGTTGAATAGTACTTGCTCCGGTTCTGGCAACGTGCCATCGAGACCGGTTAAAACTTCTGTATTTATCTGCTCACCATTGTAGTTGAGGGATAAAATTCGGGTACCCCAAGAGGAAAAGCCGGCTAGTGTGACATCGTTGCTGTTCACTTGTAATTGCACTGGCAGTTGTTCTTGTCTCTCTTTTCCTTCTGCGGTCCAAGTCGCAGTAATCAACTGGCTTGCTGTGAGGTGATAACCGAGATCGTTCGGGGCAGGGAGCGCGACAGAGACGCCTTGTTCTATTTCGACGCTAGGCGTTGATTGTTTGGGTACTAAGCTGCAAGCACTGAGCAAAGTTACAAAAATCATTGTGATGAAAATACGCATGGCCGTGGAAGTGCTCATTGTGATTTTTCCTTAGTCATAATAGCAATTGGCGAGAGTAGCCAAGCGATGAAAATGCCGCTTAAAACGGTCACACCAAAGCTATGAATCGCATGGGTTTGACTGAGAGAGAGTAACCCAAAAGACAATACCGTTGTGATGGCAGAGAGCGTAATCGCGAGAAGAGTGCTCAAACTGCGTGCTTTCTCAGCAAAAAATAGGGTGTAGTCGATACCGATTCCCAAGATCAGGATCAAGCCTAACAAGTTAAATAAGTTGAGTGTCGAGCCAGCAGCAACCGCGGCAGCGAGACCTCCAATACAAGCAATTGCTGAAGGGAGTAAAATACGCCAACCGTGGTGAAAGCCGTAGCGTTTGACTAGAACGGCAAAAATAATCGCGACAGCAGCAAATAACAGCTCCATGATTTTAATGCGGTACTCGCCAAATAATGTCGAGATCTCTTCGGCTTTGTTTAAGTAACTGATATCTGGTTGAGACTGCGCAAATGCTTTTACAATTTCTGGGGCGTTCAACTTGTTTAACGTGATGACCGCTGCCGATTGACCTTCGATTTCTCCCAAGTAGAGGAAGCGAATTGGTTCGGACACCGGATTGTTTAGATAGTCTGGCAAACTGACTGGCACAAGGGTGTTTGTCAGTTTTGGCTTGTGTGCCAGTTGTAAGCCTGATGCTAAAGCAGAAGCTTGCGTTTGGTACAGATTCGCTATCAGAGCAAAATCACTTTGTTGGCGTTCGGTTGAGCCCAGATACTTACTCAAACTTTGATAGCCTTCAATGATGTTGGTTTGTTGCCATTGCTGTAGCGTGGGGTCAAGTTGCTCTAGTCGTTGAAGTAGAGATTGATCCGTGTCGGCGGTGACCACAAGCATTTGCTGAGAAGCCTGCATTCCACTGACTTTTGTAATCAAAGCTTCTTGCTGCTTTAGCGTTTCTGGCATGGCTTGCAATTGGCGAATGTCATCGTCGTACTTCAACTGAGTGAGAAAATAGCCACTGATGATAAGACAGATAAGCGGCAGCCCAACTTTCACACTAGGACGTTGCCACACAGATAACCATGCAGACAACAACCGATGACCCGGTACTTTCACCGCATTGCGAGAAGGTTTCACTGCGAGAATCGGGTACCAAGCCACTACGGTTGCGTAAGCGGCAATCAGTCCGATAGAGGAGAAAAGAGCAAGTTGCTGCAAGCCAGGGAAGGGCGCAATCAACATGCCTAAATAGCCAATCAAACTGGTGATAAGACCTAAAGTGATGGCAGCAAAAATATGTTTGAGACCTTTTCGGCTGTCCCACTGGCTGCCTTCAGATAAACGTTCAGTCAGATAATGGAAAGCGTAGTCTATTGAAACACCAATTAAGCTTGCACCGAAGACCAAACTGAATAGATGGACTTTGCCAAATACCCAAGTGGTGACGCTAAGAGCAATCAGCAAGCCAACCGAAATGGATAACAGCGCTAAAGAGAGTGGCATTAAACTGCGGAACACAACCAAGAACAACACGACGATGCCCAATAAAGAGAACACGCCAATAGTGCTGATTTCTGATTTCGCACTCTGAGTGCCAAAGTCTGCGTAAAACAGTACGCCGGTATGCGCAGTTTTAGCACCAAACTGTGCGGCGATGGATTGCTCTAGCTGTTCGATTTTTGGAACGACACTTTGAGTCGATAGAGCGTATGGAGAACCACTGATTGTCGCAGTGATTAAGAGGTATTGTTGACCATCTTTTTCGACAGACAAGTAGCCATTATCGAGTCTAAACGCTGATGTTTGCTGCGTGACTTGGCTTAAGTAATCACGAAACAGTAAGAACGGATCGTTTTGTAGCTCTTGACCTGTTACGCCCGAGAACGGGTTGTAAAGGGATTGAACCACATATTGCACTTGAGCTTGTGGGTCTTGGCTTAGTCGCTCTCGTTGTGCTTGAGTCAGTTGCTGGAAACGATGATTGAAGTAGTAGCTTGCCCAAGCTTGTTGAGCGTCAGGTGATATTTTCCCGATGACGTTGGTAAACTGTTGGGTTTCTCTTAACCCTTTTTCAAATGCGCCAGCGGCTTTTAGCAATTGTGTTTTGTCGGCAGCGGTCAGTACAAAGATGACTTGATCACTCATGCTGGTGGAGATTGCTTCAAACGCTTGTTCTGCGATTGGATTTTGCTGATTTTCAGGCAACAGCTTTAGGATGTTGGTTTCAATCGGCGAGTGTTCGCACCCCACCCATTGTTTTAATAGCAGAGCGCTTGCGATCACAACTAAGCTTAACCAAAGCCAAGCCAATGCGTATGAACCTAGACGGAATTTAGAAATCAAATTGAGCCTTTTCTGCATCCGTTAATTCCTTTGGCAAAGACGCTTGTTGAGTAAACTCAATCTCTGTTTTGTCTCCGCGCAGTTCTTCTAGCATTAATTGGTCAATATGGGTGTTACCAGAGAGCGTGATGGCTTTAAACACCGCGTTAAGTGGCGCTTGTTTTGGAGTGAGAACCAATTGCCATTGACCACTATCTTGAGCAGAAAAGTCCAGCGTAAACTGTTCTTTCAATGCTGCGGTATCACCATGGAAAACCGATAGAAATACATGGCTAAAATAGAATGCCATTGGGTTTTCTTGTGCGGTGATGGTTTTTGGCACTTGGTTAGCAAAGGTCTGGCGTAACTTGTCTTGAGTTAAAACCAAGTTTACGGCAAATGGGATCTGCTGTTGCCAAAGTAAACCGTGCGATTTGCTGAGAGTAAAAATGCCTGTTGAAGTAAGCGGTTGATTAAACATCTCTAGGTGACGGCTTTGTTTAAAATCGCCGCGGACTACTTCGTTTTGTGACAGCTGCGCCTGCAATGAGTCGAGATCCACCACTTTAGCCCAGCTCGGAGTCGAGAATGATACGAGCAGAGCCATAGACACAAATAAAGAGAACAAGGATTTGCGCATTAAGATAGGCTCCCACACTTATGCCACTGCTCTACTTTATTTAGAAAAGCGGCAGGAGAAACAAAGCACATTTCTTGTTTTTCGATAGAAACTGCCACTTGCGTGGTATGAGCTTTACACATGCGTTGATCGGTTTTGGCATCATAAATCACGTAGTCTACGCGCAAGCGGTTTTCCCACTCAGTGAGCGTCGCGGTAATGCGAATCTCGTGGTTGAATGGGATTGCCTTTACATACTTCACGCGGGTGTCGATGATTGGCCACATGTAGCCCGACGCTTGCATATCACGGTAGCTGTACTCAACCTTCTCCATTAGCACTCGGCGTGCTTCTTCGAAGTAACGAAAGAAGTTACCGTGATAGATGACGCCCATCGGATCAGCATCCTGAAATGAGGTGACCATTGTCACCTCGGTTTCTAGCGGGTAAAGGACTTGTTCTTGCATTACGCCTCCGCGTACAACAACCAGTGACGTTGTTGGATTTTAGCGATGAAGTTACGTAGATCGTGCTCTAGTGGACGGTCTTCGACAACAAACTCGAACTCTTCCAGTACCGCATCGCGAATCATCTTCAAGTTACTGCTCATGTGGTGTTCGTCTAGCTCATTATGGCGGCGACGAATCTCTACCGCTTGAACACTCGCCAGCAAAGATGCCGCTGCGACTTGTTCTGTCAGCTCAAGAACGCGCATACAGTCGCGAGCTGCAATCGTACCCATGCTCACCTTGTCTTGGTTGTGACACTCTGTTGAGCGTGAGAACACGCTTGCAGGCATGGTGTGTTTTAGCGCTTCTGCTGTCCAAGCTGAAATACCAATCTGCACCGCTTTAAAGCCATGGTTGATTGGCTTACGTTCGCCTTCCGCGCCCGTCAGATTGAATGGCAGACCATTGTTGAACTTGTAGTCCATTAACTGAGCCATCTGACGATCCAGTAGATCCGCTAGGTTCGCGATGTTTGTTTTCAGTGTGTCCATCGCCATTGCAATATGACCGCCGTAGAAGTGTCCACCATGCAGTACGCGTTCGTTGTCGCCATCGATGATTGGGTTGTCGTTTGCGCTGTTAAGCTCGTTCTCGATCAATTGACGCAACCAAGGAAGAGAATCTTGAACCATGCCGATCACGTGTGGAGCACAACGCAGAGAGTAACGATCTTGCAGGCGGTCACTGTTGCGTGGTGGGCGTTCCGCTTTAAGGTCGTTACGTAGCCATGCCGCAACTTGTTGTTGACCCGGATGAGGTTTCACTGCGAAGAGGGCTTCATCAAAGTGGAAATCATTGCCCTGCATACCTACCGATACCATCGCCGTGATCTTAGTGCACAACTGAGCAAGGTATTCTGCGCGTTTGTAAGCAATACACGCCAGAGCAGTCATCACGGATGTGCCATTCATCAGCGCCAAACCTTCTTTTGGTTTGAGCGTAATTGGAGTAATGCCAAGTTCAGTAAATACATCAAGAGTTGGGCGTACTTCACCTTTGTAAAGCACATCGCGCTCACCAACAAGCGCCGCAGCAAGGTAAGACAGTGGTGTTAAGTCGCCACTGGCGCCAACCGAGCCTTCCTGCGGGATGCGTGGTGCAATGTCGTGGTTGATCAGGTTGACGATTTGGTTCAACAGATCATGCGAAACACCAGAAACCCCCTGTGATAGAGAACATAGGCGAGTTGCCAGCACGGCTCTTGCTTGCTCATGAGACAAGCTCTCGCCTAAACCACAACCATGAAAGCGAGTGAGGTGAAGGGGTAATTCATCGACCAATGCTGGTGGGATTGCAACAGTGCAAGAGTCGCCATACCCAGTGGTTACGCCGTAAATTACGCCTTCTTCTTTAAGTAATTTTTCTAGGAATGCCACACCGCGATCAATCTTCGATGTGAATTCCGGTGACGCATTCATGTTTGCTTTTGCACCATGTGCAATCGCGACGACATCTTCAATCGAAAGGCGTTCTGCACCAAAGGTGATGCTTTGATTATTGTTCATTGTCATGTTGCTGATTACTTAAAGTCCAGAAATTAAAAAAGTTGTACCACTGCAATGGAGCTTGCAGTGTGTGATGTTCTAATCGTTGCGCATATTGCTGCACCACGTTGTCCAGCGCTTCTTGGCGACTCTTACGTGGTAAGACGATTTGATCACTAAAATGTTCAAAATATACGTTAAAGTGCGGCGTTTCGGCGTTATCGTCTCGTAGACCAAACAGCAGATAAACTGGAGCTTTTAACACTGAAGCCAACATAAATGGTCCCTGTGGGAAGGGCGCTGGCTTGCCTAAAAAGTCCGCCCAAACGACGCGGCTTTCAACGCTGGTGGAAGTGCGATCGCCAACAATCACCACCCATTCACCTTGCTCTATTTTTTGTTGAAGCAAAATGGCGGTATCGGGTCCCATCGAACTCACTTGGATAAGGTTAAGCTCGGAGCTTGGGTTGACGGCCTTCATCACGGCATTAAATTGCTCGGCGTGCTCGGTGAACACCAATGCATTGATTTTCACGTGTGAATGTCGGCGACCAAGCGCTCTACACAATTCGATGTTACCAAGGTGGGAACCAAGAATGACCACGCCTTGTTGTTTCTCAGCCATCTCTTTGAAGTGGTGCTGACCATGAATGGTAAGATTGTCCACACTGAAATCACCTTGCCAAGCTGCCAACTTATCAAGCATGGTTCGCCCAAATGACAGCAGGTGCTGATAGCTGTCCAAAGGTTGAGGTAGGGTGATGTTCTGTTGTTTCGCGTGTTGTTGCAATTGATCTAAGTAGAGCTCAGAAGCTTGTCGAGCAGACTTACCTGTTAGGTGGTAGTAACGCATTACGAGCTTCAAAATGAGGTCAAAAACTTTGCGTCCAAATACTCGATACACGGCTAATAGGGTTTTGATCCCCAACACGGTGCCTTGTTCTTTTCGCTTTGACCAATGATCGTCGCGAGATGTTGCTTGCTTGGACTCGTTTGCACGCTTGTGCTTACGAGCCAGCAATGAAGGGATGCGAGGCAACATGCCAAAGAACAAACGTGTGTGCATCCAACTGATTTTTACGTTGTCCCAAAGTGCATCAAAATGAGAAATGCCACCTTCAGGGTAAATCACGCGTGTTGGTACGAAAACAATATCGGTGCCTTCCCAATACATACGAACTAAGATCTCAATGTCGAAGTCCATGCGCTTACCAATGTCGTACTTGTTGAGTACGTCCACAGTCTGGGTAAGAGGGTAAGCCCGAAAGCCACACATGCTGTCTTTGATAGAAAACGATAGCGTCTCAATCCACACCCAAACATGGGTCGCGTATCGTCCGTAGAGACGTGATTTAGGTACGCTTTCGTCGTAAACCGGTTGTCCAGAAATTAGTCTGTTTGGGTTAGCCTGCGAAGCCTGCAATAACGTTGGCACAGCCTCAAGGTCGTGTTGCCCATCGGCATCTATCTGAATTGCATGAGAGAACCCTTGTAGCAGCGCTTGCTTAATACCAGCCATTACTGCGCCACCTTTACCTTGGTTTTCTGAAAGGCGAATCAAGGTGATTTTCTCTTCATTTGCTAAAGCATCTAGAGCACGTTTTGTCTCTTCATTACTGCCGTCATCAACGACTAAAACTGGCAGGGAAAAAACAGACAACGACTCAACTACAGCCGCAATCGTGCTGCCATGGTTGTAGCATGGAATAAGAAAACAAGGGTGGTATTGGTTCTCGTTGCTTGCGCTTGTCACGTTAATTCCCTAGTTTCATTTTGCCTGAAGAGTGAACCACGGTTTGCTCGCCCGAGATCGACGTGTACTTAAATGCCAGTTTTTCACGCTCTGCATCCCAAGAAAGCGTAAGACTAACGCACATATCCGGTAGGATAGGTTCTTGGAATTTGATAACTTCCATGCCTTTGAACAGTGTTGGTGTGTTCAAGTATTCGACCGCATAAAACAGCGCCCAATCGATTTGTGTTACGCCTGGCAACAATGGGAAATGGGTAAAGTGACCTTGGAAATCCAAGATGTCGGCATCGACACGCATTTCAATCGTCGCGATGTGATTGTCGATATCAACCTGTTTGAGCGTTGGTTTTCTTTTGTCCATGATGAGTTCTTTTATTCTTGGAACAGTTTTTCTATTTCAGCGATCTGGCGCTTGCCTTGGCTATTGAGCGGAATCTCGTCTAAAACGCGGAATTTTCTTGGAATAGCAATCGGCTCTAACCAGCTACGCAAGGCTTTTCTTAGCGCTAACCAGAACTTACCTTTCCCGAGTTCTTGCAGTGTTTGATCGCCTTCGTTGGTCAAGACAATCACTGCAAATAGAGACAGCCGCCCGGCGTCTTCCATCGGGATGACGGCGCTTTCTTTTACCCACGGCAATTGCTCTAAACGCTTCTCGACTTCGACCAACGAAACGCGCTTTTCTTCAACTTTGACGATTCTGTCGGTGCGACCGCGTAGTTCGAAGGAAATACTATCATGGAAATAGCATTCATCTGCAGTTTGATACCACGCGTTTTCGTCAATGTGGGGAGAACGAAGCTTTAAACAGTTTTCATGATTTAGAGCGGCTTCAACACCGGGGAAAAGAGTCCAAGGTTGGGTAGCAGATAGTTGCTGTCGATAAGCGATACCACCCGTTTCGGTACTGCCGAAGACCTCTAATGGGTAATCACCAAACAATTGCTGGCTGTGATTGGCAGCATCATTAGGTAAAGGACCTCCAGAAGAAAAAACGCAGCGTAACGCCGATGGTTGATGCTCTTCTGTCAGGCGCTTAAGTAATGCAGGGCTACTGATCAATGTTGTTTCAGTAGAGGCAAAATGCACAATCTGCTCTGGAAATTCTAAGTTATGAGCGGCAAAAGGGCGCCCAGAGCACAATGGCCAGAGAACGCGGAATAGCAACCCGTAGATATGTTGGTGAGACACCGTGCTCTCGATATGAGAGCCTTCCAGTTTGTCACCCCATAAGCCGTCAAGAATGGCGACTTCCACATCCAGTTGTTTGAGTGTTTTTCTGATCGCTTTTGGTTTACCGCTTGAACCTGAGGTAAACAGCGTGACGTTGATATTCGCAAGTGGCAAGGCTTGCCATTCACAAATGAGAGAATCGGAACTTGTATTCACGTGCAAAGCTGAGAGCCCTGTTGGAATCATCACTTCATTGTCGTGCAATACAAGATCGAAGTGCTCATCGAGCTCTTTTAAAGCTTCAGGTTGGTAATTGCCGGGAAGGACGATTGATTTTCCAGCATGACAACAAGCAAAGAAACTGAGCGCAAAAAGGTAGCTGTTGCCAAAACAGAGCGCGATTCGTTGGGCATCAAGCGCTTCTAACGTTGCTCGCAAACTGGCGACGTTGTGCTGAAAAGACTCCCACGTCATGGTTTGGTTTCTGTCATACGCAATCGTGGATTGTGCCTCTCTATTGGCTGTCATTAAGGTCGCAATAGAGGAGAAGTTTAACGAACTTGTGTTCATACGATTTAATGTTCCTTTCGTACAAATTGACGCACTATCCATTCACCAGCGAACAAGCTACCAGCGAGTAAATAACTGATTAAGCCGTTGTACAGCGTCCAGATTTCGATAGGTTGAAAACAGGTATACAGTGCTACCGATGCATTCAAGATAAAGAATCCACACCACACGATCGTAACTTTTCGTGTGTAGATCACGCCACTTTGAGGAAGTTCAGGCTCTTGAAGGCGAGCGAGTCTCTCGATGATGGTTTGCGGTTGCTTCAAGCTCAGTGAGAACACGCCAAGCATGCAAAGGTTGACGACAACAGGATAGAACTTTAGCCACCCGTGCTGCTTAAAAACAACACCTAAGGTGACTAAGACAATACCCACAGCGCCCGTGGTGATCGCAAGGAACTTAAACTCTTTGAGTGGTGTTTTGTTTGCAGCGAGTAACCGCAAAAGCAACGCTGCAACCAATAAGCCACCAACCAGATTTAAACCAAATCGGTCGATACCGAAGTAAACCGCGAAGGGGTAGGCAAATAATACAATTGCAGACAAAACTGTCAGCAATTGGCGCATTAACTTTCCTTGAGAAGTTCAGTTACTGCATTAACCACGTCATCGACAGTACGAACTGTGCTGAATTCCGCTGGTTTGATCTTTTTGCCAGTGACATTTTGTAGGTGTACAACAAGGTCTACGGCATCAATGCTGTCTAGGTCTAGATCGGTGTAAAGATGGGCTTCTGGCTGAATGTCTTCAGCTTCAATTTCGAATAGCTCCACAAGCGCATCTTTAACTTGTTCAAATACTTGATCTTTATTTACGTCTGTCATGAATATACCTAAAAACTATTCATTATCTTGAGAAGAGGTTTGAGAAGAAATGTACTTCGCAAGGTTAGCTACAGAAGCGAAGTGCTCACGAGTGTTCGAATCGTCTGCATCAATGACAATGTTGTATTGCTTTTTAATTGCTAATCCAAGTTCAAGAGCATCGATAGAATCCAAGCCAAGACCATCACCAAAAAGTGGTGCTTCTGTTTCAATATCGTCGACGGTCAAATCTTCTAGGTTTAGAGCGTCAATAATAAGTTGCTTGATATCGTTGTGTAATTGTTCCACTGGGACCTGCTTATAATTACGAATTTTCTGGAAATATAGTTTCAGCCAAATGCTGTTGTAAGCGACGAGCCGCTATCGTTGGGGACGTAGTTTGCTTTATAAAAGGCTCAATCTCAACTTTATCCTTAACTTCAACCTTGAAAAATGGTTTTGTCTTTGGAACTTGATACCATTTTTTCTCTTTTGTCAGGAAGCTTGGCGTGACCGTAATATGTACGACACGCAAATCTCGCTCGGTTCTAACCGCTATTTGCGCTGCGCCTCTTTGTAATTTTGATTTTACACCTGGAGTGGTTCTTGTGCCTTCAGGAAAAATAAGCAAAACGTTACCATCGTCAAATCTTGCTTCACACATTGATAATAAATCATCAGGTGCTTCGTTGGGGATATAACCTGCAGCCTTAACAATGTGCTTCATAAATGGGTTTGCCCAAATTGCGGACTTAACTAAACAGTCGCAGCGTTTTAATTGGGATGCGATCAAAACGTAATCAATTAAACTGGGGTGGTTCGAAACGATAAGGCAGTTTTTATCTTGTTGAAGAATGTCAGCCCCAATGATTTGGTAATCAATTGCGCCGGAAAGCTTCATCAAGTTACAAAAAGTGTTGAAAGAATATTGAATCGCCCCTTGAACTTTATATTCTCTCTGTTTTATATCCGATGTGGTTAGGTGAATAAGTGGAATGACGATAAAGCTGAGTGCCAAGCCACCTAAACCAAAAACTGAGAAACAAAATCCTGTCGCGAATACTCGCCAATATTGATTCAACACCCTCATTGACGACGCCATTCCCATGATTGTTGAGGCGAATGAATCGTCCAATTGTTTGCTGATGATAAAAAGTGCTGAATAAAGCTAAGCCCTTGCGGAAAGGCACCTTCGCCGGTTTTCTCGGTTGTTGCTTGTATGCGAAAAGTATCGCCATGAGAAAGCACCAGACCTAAACCATATCCATGGTAAGCGTGCGTTTCAAACTCAGAATATGACTCTGGGAGTGGCTCATCAAAATCGACAATCAGAACTTTCTTGTCAGGATTGTCATACAGGAATAGCCACGCTTCGATTAACGCGCTTTGGAAGGTATTTTCAGCAGCTGCGATAGAGGTGAGAGGGATCGGCTGTTTAGTTGCAATGGTCGCAAGCCCCGATGCGGTATTATGCACAGACTGAGAGAATGCCATTGGTGAAGCTTCTTCACCCTTGAGGATGTCTTCTATCAACGCCACACTGCGATGAAGTTCACCATGACGGCTAGAGAAAACAAGGTAGTCAACATCGTGCTGCTTGAGCAACTCAATCGCCGTTTGAACCGCTAGCTTACTCAGTTGGCTCATACGTCTGCGCATCATAGGTGGGATATCAGATACGTTCAGTTTGCCTTCTTCTGGCCACTGACCGGTAGAGGTCCATTGTTTCCACTCATCGACTTGACTAAGCCCTTGAGAGTTAGCTGACCAAGCGTCGATATTAAACGAAATTTTGATCTTGGAGTTTGGCATATTTGATTAAATTGCTTTATTTTACCGCTCGATACAATTTAAGCTTCAGCAGAAACCATAATAAAGGAAATTATCATGTCACGTTTAAAGCTGTTTATATCAGTGCTATTAACTTTGCTTCTTGTCGGTTGTGGTCGAGTGCAACCTGTATTGAATGTGGAGGATACTCCAGTTGCTTATGATCTTCAAAATAAACAAGTAAAAGCGGCGATTGTTCAATCAGCAACTAATCGCGGTTGGACGATTGAAGAAACAAGCCCAGGTGTATTAATTGCAAAAATCAACGTTCGTAGCCACTTTGCGGAAGTAAAAATTCCATATAGCAACAAATATTATTCAATTATTTATCTCAACTCAGTAAATCTAAAAGCAAGTGATGGCAAAATCCATCGTAATTACAACCGTTGGGTGAACAACTTAAATGTTGATATTCAACGCGCGCTTGCACTTTTAGGCGCAGAGTCCCAGTAATAATTATATTAATTGAAGTTAGGTTTTTTCGTGTTAAATCAAAATATTGATCCTTTCAACGCTTTTGAAGCTAAAACAGAAGCTCAAAAATTATCTTTTGCCCCTATTGTTTTCCACACTGCGAGAACATTAAGAGAGCTTGGTATCTTAGCTGCGCTCGACAGTGCAGGCTCAAAGGGTATGAACGCTGTAGAAATTGCAGAAAAAACGGGTGTGTCTGAATACGGCGTGAAAGTATTGTTGGATATGGCCATTAGTGCGCACATTGTTTTGTGGGAAAAACCTAACTATTCCTTGGCTAACCTAGGCTTTTACTTACTTTATGATGGCATGACGCAAGCAAACATGGATTTCACTGCCGATGTTTGTTACGCCGCTATGATGCACCTAACGGATGCGATCAAAGAAGGCAAGCCGTCAGGTCTTAAAGAACTTGGTGATTGGGAAACCATTTACCAAGGGTTATCAACATTGCCAGAACAAGCGAAACAAAGCTGGTTCAAGTTTGACCACTTTTACTCTGATCGCTCTTTCCCACTATTACTTAAAGAAGTATTTGCTAATAAACCAAGTCACATTGTGGACATTGGTGGCAATACTGGTAAGTGGGCAATGCAGTGCTGTAACCACGATCAAGATGTGAATATTACGATTGTTGATCTTCCTCAGCAGCTAGAAGTTGCAATGGCAAATGCCAAGGAAAATCAACTGAGTGAGCGCATCACTCCATTCCCAGCCAACATGCTGGATAAAGCTCAAGTGTTACCTGAGCACGCTGATATCTGGTGGATGAGTCAATTCCTTGATTGCTTCTCACCAATCGAAATTCTCAATATTCTTAAGAAAGTGAAAGCGCAGCTTCGAGAAGGCGATACGGTGTATATCTTAGAACTGTTCTGGGATGCACAAAAATACGCGGGAGCTTCTTATAGCTTGAATGCGACCTCGCTTTACTTTACCTGTTTAGCAAACGGCAACAGTCGTTTCTACCGCAGCGATGACTTCCTGGAAATTGTCGAAGCGGCAGGCTTAGTCGTGACAGAAAGAACCGACAACATTGGTCTCGGTCATACATTATTAAAACTACAAGCAAACTAGAAAGCAGAATGATAAAAGAACAAAAGCAAGTCGTCGTCGTTGGTGCAGGACCGTCAGGTTCTACCGTTTCCGCATTGCTCAATATGCGCGGAATTAATGTCGTTGTGATTGAGAAAGCGTTGTTCCCACGTTTTTCGATCGGTGAAAGCCTTCTTCCTGCCTGCATGGAAGTGGTAGAGCAAGCCGGTATGTTGGAAGCGGTGAACCAATATGGATTCCAGTACAAAGATGGTGCTGCGTTTCGTCGCAATGGCGTTTATACCCAATTTGATTTCACCGACAAATTCACTGCAGGACCGGGTACCACTTACCAAGTTCAACGCGGTAACTTCGATAAAGTACTGGCAGACAGTGCAGTGGAGCAAGGTGTTGAAATTCGTTACCAACACGAACTGACAAGCATCGACTTTGAAGGTGCCAAGTCGATTCTTAATGTGCTTGACGCTGACAAACAAGCTTACCAAATTGAAGCCGATTACGTGCTAGATGCTAGTGGTTTTGGTCGCGTTCTTCCTCGTTTGCTCGCGCTAGAAGAGCCTTCATGCCTGCCACCAAGAAAAGCAATTTTTACGCACATTGAAGACAACATTACTGCAGAAGGGATTGAATACGATCGCAACAAGATCCTGATCTCTGTGCATCCTGAAAATCATGATGTGTGGTATTGGTTGATCCCGTTCTCAAATGGTACTTGCTCATTTGGTGTGGTTGGCGAACCGACGTTCTTTGAAAACTATCCCGAGGATAAGATTGCCGCTCTTAAGCAGCTAGCAAGTGAAGAACCAGGGCTTGCGCAGCTCCTTAACCAAGCTCAGTACCCAAATCCTGCTGGTGAGCTGGGTGGCTATTCAGCGAACGTAAAACACTTAGCGACACCACACTACGCGTTGCTTGGTAATGCTGGTGAGTTTCTTGATCCAGTCTTCTCTTCAGGCGTGACTATTGCCATGAAGTCAGCACAATTTGCAGCAGACTGCATTGAACGTCAGCTAAATGGTGAAACGGTCGATTGGCAGTCTGATTATGCTGATCGCCTAATGGTGGGCGTCAATACTTTCCGTACTTACGTGGAAGGTTGGTACAACGGCATGTTGCAAGATGTTATCTTCTACCAAAACCCCAATCCACGTATCAAACAGATGATCAGCGCGATTCTTGCGGGTTACGCATGGGATGAAGCCAACCCATACGTAAAACAGAGTGAACAGCGGTTATCTACATTAGCGGAACTGGTAAGAGGCGAAGAGCTGTAAGGCTCAGAACTGAAACTAAGGATAGCCATTTAATATCAAAGCCCCGCTTGTGAAAGAAGTGGGGCTTTTTTGTCACAAAAGCCAACGTTTAACCACGTGAGGGTTAGCTACTGTTAGTTGGTATTTTTTCGGAGAGGATTTTAGTTTTCTCTGATCTACGCATATATCTAATCGTTTAACCAAGTACTTAATCAGTGCTCTTCGGCAACTGATAGTAAAAGATGACTCATCCATCCCATAATCTGCTTTAACAATGGCTTGTTGTTCCGGTGTTAAGTGCGGATTTGGAATGATTTGGATGGTTTCTTCAATCATCCAGTCTTCATCCGCATCCATTCCAATGTTCGACTTATCGAGCAGCTCTGGTTCTCCTCGGAAGCGACTTAAAACAAAATCTAAGAACATTTGTCTATCTTCGCAGTAAGCGCGTACATGCCAGCGAAAGCCGTCAAATACGATAGTGTGAGGAACAATGTTTCTGCCACGGCCGCTTGGGCTATCCATTGAAACGTACTCAATATCCACACGACGCTTTTCTCTAGCGGCTTGCAGCAAACGACGAACAATGATCGGAGCGACGTGCCTATCTGGAACAGAAAGAACGATAGAATCGGCGTGACCTAAATTTTGTATGTCGAAGCCATCGACGTGCTCATTACTGTATTTGTGCAGTAGTGACAAGTATTCGTTTGGTGTGCCTTTTGTGAAGCGAGGGACGAAGTCTTCTGATGGGCGATAACCTTTGATACTTCGATCGTGGATAAGAGGAGGGAACTCAAACTGCTCTTGAAATGCTTTGATATCTCGAGATGCTTGTTGTCGCTTTATATTGAATGAGTTACACAAATGATTAGTGGTAACTCGACCTTCCCACAACGCCACTATTTCAATCAGTTTGAAGCGAAGAAGTTGATCCCATTTGATAGTCATTGCTCTGTTTTAATGCCTGAAAATGATACATGTTGATGTATACAGAATATACGTACATTTTTCTTGGGGGTATAGTGCTTACGTCATACGAAAGTTGAAAACTCTGACTCATAGCAATGTCAGTTGGCTCAAATTTTATTAAGGTCAGAATTCAACTTTTGTGTGAGAAGAGTAATATGCACTGGTTGCATAAATGGTGGTTATAAATTACCCATTCAAACCTGATGCATTTCATATACGGTATCGTGTGTTTTCTTCGTTTGGTAATATCTAATCCCACAAAGAAAGTCCGTTTAATCAACCTTTGAAGAGAAAGAACCTTGAATTTAGCACAAGCCCTCAGCATTCTCTCCAAGTCCTCACCCTATGCGGTAAGTACCGAAAGAGAGCAAAATCAAGACCTTCTGGCTGAATATAAAAGTCATATCTACATCAAAACCGACATTGAAGCTGATTTTAAGCAAGCGCTTCTGTCTGCTAAAAAAGATGAAATCATCTTTTTGTGTGGCAGTAGTGGTGATGGTAAGTCGGAGATTTTGACTCAATACAGCCAAAAGCATAAAGCAACGCATGATTTTCATCTTGATGCTACGCACAGCTTCAACCCGAGCCAAACGGCCATTCATGCGTTAGATGAGCGTTTCACTCAGTTCAAAGGAAATGACAAGCCACTCGTTGTTGGCATTAATATTGGTATGTTGGGTAACTATGCTGAGGAAGGTGCTGACCAACATAACGATGTGAAAGCGTCGATAAAGGCTTTTCTGGAAAATCAAACGGACGACATTCCAGCAAACCATACATTTCTAGATTTCGAACAGTATCCGAAATTTACTCTTGGCCACGAAGTGAGCACATCCGATTTTGCCGCTCAATTTCTAGCTCGCTTAACTGAGCCAACTTTAGATAACCCGTTTTATGCGCTCTACGACAGTGAAGTGAAAAAGTCTGGTCACAGCGTACTGACTGCAAACTACGCTTTATTGGGGTTGGCGTCCGTTCAAAAGAACATTATCGCTTTGTTACTCAAAGCGCGTTTGATCAAAGACCAGTTTTTAACAGCACGTGCTTTACTGGATTTTGTATTCCAGATCTTAGCAATGGAAGAAGGTTACCTGTTCGACAACTTGTTCTCTGGTGCGGATAACGAGCTACTAGAGCATATTCAGAGCTTTGACCCAAGCAATATTCATACTCGCAAGATTGATGAGTTTGTTCTGCAATTTGGTTTGGGCATTGAAGAAGAAGGCTTTACTCAGTTGAAAGAACAAGTGAAGCCACTAGGTGTTTTTGATGTATCAAATGCTGCTTCTTACCTGCGTATGGTTTACTTGCTCAAAGATGAAGAGCAGTTTGCAAATAAATACATCAACGAGCTGAAAGTCGACTTCGATAACTCTTTAGTGAATCAGTACGCGAATACTTGGCTGCTTCACCGTGAGTTTGATGGTTCTGGTAAACAGAAAAAAGATCTAAACAAGTTCTATAAAGACATCCTAATTTCGGCGATTCATCGTTACTGTAATCGTAACTCTCCAACGCTCGATAAAGACCAATTTTTTATCTCAGAATACAACGGGTTTAAAACCGCAGCAGAGCTTGAGGTGAAACCTGATTTTACCGCTATCAAAACTCAAGGTGTTGGCAAAATTGGTTCTTTCAATGCGCACATCCGTGCTGATGATAACGCTCTGCTTCCAATGCCAATCAGTATTAACTTACTTGAGTTGCTAGAAAAGATTAATCAGGGGTATCGACCTAACAAGCACGATAAAAACGCGGTGCTTTTGTTGGATGAGGTGATTGAACAGCTCATCACTGTTGCAAACGAGAAGAACACCCTGTTTATCCTGAAAAATGATAAGCGCTACAAGATCGTCAATGAAGATGACGAGTATTTCGAAGTGAGTGGTATTTAAGATGACAATGGATAAATACATCAAACCGTTTAATCAGAAATTGCCACAAACGGCGGAAGGCGTACCAAATAAAAACAGCTTGAACAGCTATTTGCCAATTCGTACTAAAGGTAATGACTTTGATAGCGATGCGGTGATTGGTCTTGTATTGCGTGGATTATTACGTAAGAAGATTGAAGGCTACAAATACGAGGATTTTGTCTCTGACTGTCAGTCTGCGTTTGAAGAGAAGTTAGGCGAAGAAGAGTTTTGGGAAGTACTACGAGAGATGTACTTTGATAACAAAGATATCTTCTCTGTGAGTCCTGAGCTTTTGCTATTTCGTGCGCAAAAAGGTGAGTTTGCAGCAGGCGATTCTCGTGTTGCTTCTATGTTTACCAACTTACTTCAGAACATGCGTGTCGAAGAGTTTGATGCAAAACTCAACTTCATCGAACGAGAGATGCTTTCAACTCTGCGTGGCAAGATGAAGAGCGATTCATCAATGCAAGCAAGTGAGCATCCATACTTGCCATACCTATCTAAAGCATTTCGTGATGATTTGAAGTTTTTGGCAAGTCGACCTAAGTACCTGTTAAGTGAAATCGAATCGTTTTTGTCTTTTTACGGTTTTGCTTACACCGCTCAGTTAAGCCTATCGCTCACAGATTGGCGCTCTGGTGAGGAGCCAACAGCGAAGCCGTTGTACTTCATCATGGATCATGAGCGTGCTAGCAATGAACGTACACACATCAAAAATCACGGTTACAAGCTTTTCAATGAATCGGCGACTCGTTTGTTCCCAATGTTGACAATGCTAGAACTTCTCCAGCCTAGCATGGGTGACAAGAGTGCTGCCAAAGTACCATTGTGGGCGATTTCAAAGGGGATTCAAGAATCCCGCTATGAACACCTAAAGAGTGACTTAGAGAACTTTGCGCGAGCATTTAAAGCTCAGCGTGGACTTGATACATCGCTTGATGAATCGGAATCTGCGCTGGACTGGCTTGGCAACATCATGAAGTTAGCCATGGCACAGTTTAGTATCGGTGAGCGATTCAACATCAACAAAAAATACGTTTCTGAAGTAGAAAAGTATCTTGCTGCTCACTTTATTCAAAGCCGAGGTCGCAGTGGCCGAGTGTTGGTACTTAACCAAGACTACATCATTTTATTAACCAACCTTGTTGTTGGAGAAAAGGACAAACTCCGTTTCCACGAACTGATTGCCGCATTTAAACAACGTGGCATTTTCGTTGATAAACAAACCGAACAAGAACTAATTAAATTCTATGAGCGCATTGGTAACGTTGAGCGCATGAGTGATAGTGGAGACGCAGTTTATGTCCGTAAAACAATTTGAGACCTTTCTAGTTGAGCAGTTTCTGGCTGATGCTGAAGCTCACATCAAGGCAGGCTTCCGTTATCAATTCAAGTCACCAGATAGCGAAAACAGTGTGCGTTTGTACCAAGCGATGATTGCACATTCACAAAGTAGTATTAGTGCGAGCAACGGTATCGAACTGCCATTTATTCAGTTGTCTAACTGTAAGATCGTACCTGTTATTCATAGTGAAGATCCTGCTGAGTACAAAGGCTTTACAGAAAACTATATCTCTCACCTACGTGATGAAGTTGCAAGCCAATCAGGCTATTTGAAGGGCTGCGCGTTGGTGGTAATTCACAATAGCTTGTTGGATACCTTGATTAACTCAGCAGAAGATCTGGCTCAGCTGGGTCAGGTGTGGAGCCCAAGCAAGATCAAAGCGGCGATGAAAGGGCTGATTGATCAACAAGACAAAGGCCGTGATGTGTCTAATTGTCTTTTGGATGACCAGTTTGATGCGATCCTTGAAGATGGCGCGACCATGTTCGGTTTCGAATCACTATACAAAGCTGTGGAAGATGGTGATCTGCGCTTCAATGAGCTTGGTATGTTTGAAGATCCGCTCGTTGCAGAGATGAGTGGTAACCCAAAACAAATTAAAAAACGTTTGGAAGACAACCGTGCACTCTATGAAGAACTTTCTTTTGAAGTGGAACACTTCGGTGATCAGCTTCAGGATCGTTTGAAGTCGTTTGGTGAAAAATTCATTAACGAAAACTTCTCTGAAACTGATGCGTGGAAAGATGTTGAGTTTGAGGCGTTTCTACAAGAGAAAAAACGCAATGCACAGCAGCAACTTGTTCTTGAAGAAGAGCAAGCTAGCGAGGGCATGACTATTACTGCGCGCAACCGTGCAGAAACTAAAGCCGGTATGCGTGATCGCCACCTTATTATTGAGCTTGATGAAGGCGTCAACGACTTTGAATTGAAGTTGATTTTCCAAGGTGCAAGCAATCTAGAAAAGAGCCAGTTTAAAATTCAACCAGCTAAAGCGCTTGGTAATCAAGAAGTGATTTCAACGCTGAATGGCCTGAAGACGACACGAGCAAGTTTGAAAGGGACATACAATAACGAACCGTTGTTCTTCAACTTAGCGCTCAAGCGCGAGAACAAGTCTGAGGTATACAACTTCCGCTGTCTCGTTGTTCGCAAGGGTGAATTTTACATTGAGCCATTCAAAAACATCTTCTTGATCGAGCCAGCACCTGCGAAGCAGCGTTTAACCTTGAACATGGAAGAAAATAAGCTTCAGATTCGAGCTGAAGAGGGTACAGCTTGTTCTTTGACAGATGCAAAACAAGTCGTAGACGTAGCAGAACACTCGCTGGTGGACTTTGAGGCGCTTGCCAATGAAGCGGATGAGATTGACTTTGCTGTTAAATCTGGTGACAACCAACTTAAGTTCAATGTCGAAGGTGCAGTAGCAACAGACTCGTTGAGCTTGCCTTTGCTACTCAACCGAGGCCGTTACCACAAGTTATTCAAAGATGAATACAACGGTGAGTTTTACTCCCAAAAAGGTAAAGTTGGCATCGATAATAGCGAATTTGTTGTACCTGGTGTTCGTTTAAAACTGCTGCGCTGGGAAGAAGCCTTCATCAATGACAAAGTCGTTTCTATTTCTGACTCAGACACAATCAAGTTGGATGATGTACAAGCCATTGATGACGCGATGCATTCATCCTATGTCGAATTGTATGATTACCTTGAGCAGCGCCGCAGTACACCTTCTCTAGCCTCTTGGGGGGATGATTTCACGACGCTTGTACAAAATGTAGTAGATGCCAGTCTTGCTTATTTTGAAGCGATTCCAACGGGCAGTATGCTGACCAAAGAGCAAAAAGCCGCGCTGCAAATTGGTTTGGTTAAATCTGAAGGTGAAGAGTATTACTCTCCGTTCCACCCGTTAATCCTGGCTTACTACCTAAACTTACGCAAAGTGATTCGTGAAGATGAAAGCTTCGCTAGCCTGCCAGATGTGACGTTTGAGCGCCTATCACCAAAAGGCTTGTTGCCATATGTTTATCATCCTCAGCACGAGTTTGCTTACAACCAACAGGTGAAAGAAAACGCATTTTGGATCAAGAGTGTCCCTCAAGAGAAGAGCTCACTGACATTCGTTCGTAAACTCGTCAAAGAAAAAATTGACGAATTCCAAACTGCATTTAATCAATTATTCACAGGTTCTGAAAAGAGCATCATTATTAACGCGGTGAACCAAGACAGTGCTGAAGAGTTGTTCATGGGGCTAGTGGATTACATCCGTAGCAATCAAGAACAAGCGGCTTCGATTCACATCAACCTTTATGATGACAAACTGACGTTCAATGCATTTGACCGCTTTGCAGAAACAGCCAATTACGACGAACTGAAAGAGTGGTTAGAGCTGAACAAAGGTAAAGTACGTGAAGTGGCGGATACCATCATTGATATCCTTCGCACTCGTCTAACCTACAGTAAGTTTACCAATGAGCAGGCGAATAAAGACGGACAGTCATACGCGCACCTATCGTTCTTCCGTAATAACGACAAAGTGGATTGCTCAGACATTGCAATCGAAGACATGGCTTCGGGGATTGCATGTGATGGTCTATTAACGGGTGATGCGTCTGAGAGTAAATCTGGCTCTTACTTTACTGGCTTTGGTTTAAAGGGAACGGATTATCAAGACCATCCACACCTGATGATGGCCAAATATGTTGGCGCTTTACTCAAGCCTGCGTTAAAGCCGAATACGCAATATCACGGTGCAAACGCAGTTGCACTTGCAGTGAGTGAAGATTTTAAAGGTTTGCTAGAGCGCTCATACGACAGCTCCATTTGGACCACCATTATTGATCCAAAAGTGACATTAGACTTCTTCCACAGCAATGAAGATGTGGTGCTGATTCACTATTCCGATCAGTACACCAGCTCATCCAGCTATGATGCGATAACCGTAACCGCACAGCGTGGTCTGTTTGAAAAAGTCATCAAGCAGGGGGATGGTGGCCAAATCAACGAATTCAATGCCTTTAATGGTGACTGGTTGTTGAAGATGATGACCTGCGCGCCAACCATCAACAAAGAGCGCAAAGGTGTTATTGGTGCTTATAAGTTTGTGACCAGCTTAGTGCATAACTCAGATATCACTTGGGTTCCGCTTTCTGTGGCAGAAATGATCCGTGTCTCAGGTAATATCGGCCTGAAAATGTCAGACAGTGAATTCTCGCGTAACGTTCATGGCTACAAAAAAGGTGAGATTTCTGATGATGTGTTGCTTGTTGGCTTTAAAGGGCAAAACATGTACTTGCTACCCGTGGAAGTAAAAACGGGTTCAATTCCTGACTATAAAAAAGCAGTTAAGCAATCAAAAGAGTTGTTGCGTTATCTGAGCGAAGATCTGCTTGGCAATGACAACCTTGCCAGCAAGCTTTACCGCGGCCTGTTCATGCGTCAAGTGCTAATGCAGGTAGACAAGTACCGCTTGTACAACGTGTTCGCTCCAAACTACTTTGACGTACTGCTAGACAACAAAGAAGAGTGGCTGAAAGGCGATTACTCGCTAGCAAAAGTGGCTGATTACCCAGATGGATTTGTTGTTAGCCATCTTGAGGGCGCAAGTTGCTTGCAACCAGAATACCAAATGTTGGAAGGCGTGCTAAAAGTCGACCTTCCGATGGGCTTGCTTCCTCGTTTGGTCGAAACGCCACTTCAAGAAGTGCTTAACGAGTTAGATATCGTCAAGTTATGTCACGTACCGACCGAATACGTTCTAGGTGGAAAAACGCAAGCAGAAGCGCTAGAAGCCGACAGCCAAGCTGATGTTACGAGTGAAAACGTACCCCAAGAAACAGTTGACTCTGAGATTGAGTTAAACACGGAAGCTGAAGCGCGTTGCTCTGAGGTAGAAGAAGAACAAACAGCTCCGGAGAAAGACGTTTCGGTGCAAGGTGCTGAAGCAGTAGATACCTTCAAGTCACAACCATCAGGCACTAACTTAAATGTGCTTTTTGGTCATAATGCTCTAACACAAGCCCCATTGAACTGGGAACCAACTAATACGGCTAAGTTTATGAATACCAACACCGGTATCATAGGCACTATGGGGACGGGTAAAACTCAGTTCACTAAATCGGTGATTACACAGCTTTATCGCAATCGGGCAGACAACGTAAACGGCGCGCCAATTGGCATGCTTATTTTCGACTACAAGTCAGACTATGTGGATGACAAGTTTTTAGATGCCACCAATGCCAAAAAGTACAAGTTGTTTAAGCTGCCATACAACCCGCTGAGCTTGTATGGTGACACGCCAATGCTACCGATTCACACTGCGGCAGGGTTTTCAGAAACCATGTCCCGTGCATACGGGTTAGGCAAAAAGCAGCAGCTTCGCTTGGAGAACCTGATTCTGGAGTCTTACGCGGCATCAGGTATTCACCCTGAAGATCCTTCAACGTGGAACAGACCTGCACCAACGATTGATGACGTTTGGGCTCTATTTCTAGAGCAAGAAAAAGTCGAAGAAGATTCACTCTACGCTGCACTCTCTAAGCTCGCTCGCTTCAAAATTTTTGAGTCAGAGCCAGAGAAAATGACCAGCCTCTATGAGCTGGTGGATGGCATCACGGTGGTTGAGTTAGCGGGTTACCCGTCAGAAATTCAAAATCTGGTTGTTGCGCTGACGTTGGACCTTTTCTACTCGCAAATGCAGAAGAAAGGAAAGCCAGAAGTAGTGGGTGATTTCCGACAAATCACCAAGATGATTCTGGTGGACGAGGCGGATAATTTTATGTCTCAAAACTTCCCAAGTCTTCGCAAAATCCTCAAGGAAGGACGCGAATACGGCGTGGGCGTAATCCTCTCAACACAGGATATTACGCACTTCCAAACTGGGGAAAACGATTATTCAAGTTATGTGCTGACGTGGGTGATCCACCGCGTGGCGAAGATCCGCCCGCAAGAGCTTAAAGCCATGTTTGGTGTCAATGATAAAAATGAGCAGGAGAGGTTGATGGAAACCATCAACAAGCTCGATAAGCATTACAGCTTATATATCGATGGAGCGAAGCAAATCCAGAAAATGCGAGATAGAGCATTCTGGGAGTTGTTGGCATAACACATAGAAAGGCAGTGAACACTGCCTCTTTGTCTCATCTTTTTCATCTGGTTAAGGGTTAATGGATAATTACTACCTTCTTTTACTGGCAATTTTACCACTTGCTTATTTCATTTTTAATAAGCGTAATGATGCTAATGGGAATCAGATACAGGACGAAGAGCCGGCAAATACGGTTCCACTATCTGATATTCAGCAAAAAAAAAGTGTGCCTAAAGATGTTGACACGAGCGTAAGAGATGCAATGCTTCTTGCCGAAGCCGAAGCCGAAGCCGAAGCCGAAGCCGAAGCCGAAGCCGAAGCCGAAGTCGAAGCCCCTCTAATGGTAAGTCAGTTTGGAATACCTGAAAAAGAGCTGGTCACATTGCTACTGATCCAATCTCGCTTAGAGCGTGAGCTCACTGCTGATGAGTTTCTCACCATGAGCGATGATGACTTTCTAGCTATAAAAGGTTTAGGGAGAACTAAGCTTGCACACATCACGACGCTGCGTGACATCTTTTCGGGTGGAAAACGAGCTGTAGCTGAAGATAACCACAATGCAGATGTTCAACTGCCAGTGCAACCAGTGGAAATGCCATCAGATGGCCTTGCACTCTCGCAGCTTGCACTTCCACATGTGTTTAAAGCAACGTGCAATTTGTTGTGCCAGCACCTGGGTGAAGCGTTAACGGTGGGTGAGCTGCGTCAACTTAATGAGCCTGCGCTAAGAGCGATCCCGAGCGTTGGTACGAAAAAGATTGCCGTAATTAAAGAAATGATTGCGTTCATCGATAGCAAGAACTTTGCTGAGATTTCCGCTGAAAATTTCGGAAACACAAGTGGATCCAGACAGCTCTATAGCCAGCGTGAAGATGTGGATCTTGCGACGCTTGAAGAGCTGCTCATTGACGATATCGCTTCATTTTTCAGCACTCTAGGCGAAAGAGATTCTTTCATCTTAGCCGGCCGTTTAGGTTACAAAATGGAATCTATGACGTTGCAAGAAATTGGCGATACATTACCTACGGGTAAGGTTACCCGTGAGCGCGTGCGCCAGCTTCAAGTACGTTTAGAGAAAAATTGGCACGCACATATGCGTGTAGCACCGGTGACATTATGGGTTAATGTGAAGTCTAACCTCAGTGTATTGCGGGCCGAGTTATTTCCTCAGCTTCAACGTAGTTTTAGTAGCAAAAAAGGCTTTTATGAATTTTTGGAGATGAGCTGCGACTTGGTTTCTGGTGGTTTAACCAAAATTGTTTATCCGGATATTTCTGTTTCGGTACTGGACGACTACTGGGCGGAATACTCTTCGCCAGCTGATTTAGAGTCAGTGACCTCTTATTTACAAGACCGACTCGGGCTTGAAAAAGCGGTTGCCGAAAATGCCGTGGCGCATTTAAGTGGTAAGAAACTCGAGTTACTCGGTGAGCTTGTGCTTCCTCTAAACCTTTCAAAGCCACTGGCAATTGCCAATGCATTGATTGACTACCCACAAGGGTTGGCTTGGAAGCAGATTCACAAAAGAACCAATGAAAAAGCGATTTCTCGAGTGAAGTTGTTGGAAGACAGACCAGACCCGAGCATTGGCTATGCGGTGGATTATGGCTGGCTTTACCAAATTGACCGAGGCTCATACCGCCATATTCGCTTTATTAACATTACCGAAGATGACATCAACCATACACTGAGCGGTGTAAAAGCGGTGTTACAACAATCGGCAGCTGAGGGGCGAGAGTCACTCAACCTCTCGGTGGACTACTACCAAGCGAGTGATGAGCAAGTGTTGGATTATTTCACGGTAAGGCACATTGTGCGTACTCACGGTGAACGTGAGGGGATTTTCTTTAATGGCAAGTCAGGTGCTGACACTATTAGCTTGGAACAAGAGTTTAGTTTAGCAGGCCAAGAAAGCGTATTAGAGGCCCTATTTTCGGCCAGTGATAAACCATTAGATAAAGCCTTTATCGCTAGCAAAATTCGCAGCCAGTCGATTGGCCATGCAAGTTTCTATTTAGATAAACTGATTACCAAAGGTGCGGTAGTCCGTGTCGATGAGGCTGCCTACCAAGCCAAAGAGCGTGCTTTTGTTTCAGTGGATGTGCCAGCTATTATGGAGGAGGCAATCAACATCATTGAAAATGAAGAGCGTATCATTGAGGTGGGCATTATTCAGCGCAAGCTCAATAAAGTGTTAGATCTTGATCTAAACAAGTATTTCTACCTGTCGTTGATCAAAAGCTTTCATGTAGAGTTTGGTTATCATTGGCACTTTGCTCATAACCTTGTTTGCAAGCAGGTCTTTGCCTTTGACAGCTTGGCCGATATTTGCCGCCAACTGACTAATGAAACTGATGGCTTTGATGAAGCTGCACAAAAAGTGGCGCAAGTTTGCTTGATTGATGAAGCAAGGTTGAAAGTGGTTTATGGGCAGTTGAATAGCAGATCTGTGCTTTAGCTTAACTACAGATATTTTTGAAAGGTAACAAATGGAAAAAATACCATTGAGCAGGAAGTAACCAGAAGTTTTAGAAAAGCTTGATGAGGTTACTAAGGCAAAAAAAATGCAGAGGTTGTTACTTTACGTGATTGGTATGATACAACCCCTAAACATACTCAGGAAGTTATAGAGTATATGGAAAATTACAAACAGCTCGGGCGGCTAGGTAAAGAGTTACACAATCGTAATATCCCAAGAGTGACAGAAAGGTTTGGTGATGGAATAAGGACGTTAGTTGAAGCTACTTATATTCGAGGTATATTGGATTATTTAGCGCCACTTTGTGCTTTAGCTTGTATTTATAGTAAAAAGAGATAAATGTGATGAACATTACGCCTGAAAGTAAAAGTTTGGAAAAAATACTAAGTGGTTTTGAACGAAGTTACTATGTTCCAGATTATCAACGTGATTACTCTTGGACAACAGACGAAGTCGAGACCCTTTGGATTGACGTTATTAATTCTTATAAGCAGTCTTCTGATTATTTTATGGGAACTGTTGTTCTAAAGAAGTATTCTGATTCAGAGGATTGCTTTGATATAGTTGACGGCCAACAAAGGTTAGCTACTTTTTCAATATTATTTTCAGTAATTGCTAGTATAGGAGAGTGTTTTAAGAATAACTCTAGCATTTTCAAAGATGCTAAAAGAGATTCTGATAGCGAAAAGATAGCTAGAAAAATTGAATCAATAGCATCAGGAAGATTATTGGAAGTTAGTGAGCCAGATAACTATTTTGTTAAGTTGAATAAAAAAAATGATACTTGCTTTCAGTCTATTGTAAGAAACCGTACGCGAGTACTACTTACTGAGGATGAACTTAAGGTCAACAAATCAGATAAAAGATTAGTAAAAACACAAAAGCAATTTTACAAGTTGATATGGAATGACTTAAAGGGTCCTGATGCATTAGAAAATCTAAAGAATATTTTGGTTCATATAGTAAAGAAACTTAAATTTATAACTATTGAAGTTGAAACTGATTATGACGCCTTTCTTTTGTTTGAGTCATTGAACTCAAAAGGGATGGATCTGAGTGTTGCAGATCTTGTTAAAAACAAGATACTTATGCGGTGGAACAACTCTTCTCAGCAAGATTCAAGTGATGAAATTCTACAATCTTGGGACAATATGATTTTTAATATAGAAACTACACGAGTTAGTCCAGTTGAGTTTCTTAGAGTATATTGGGAGTCAATTAAAAACACAAATACTACAAAAAAAGAACTCTATAAGTATATAAGTAGAGATGTGGACGGGTGTAATTTGGATGAGTTGCTGGAATTTTCAAAAGATCTTTTAGAACAATCGGAATATTTGTCTAATTATGCATCAAGAGATCTTGTTTTTCCTGTTTCTTTGCACAAAAAAGAAACCTATATGAGAGTTTTTGGTGATATTAATACCTTGAAATATACGACATGCCTTCCACTTATTATGTATTGCCAAAAGTATCGCCCAGATTTATTAGATGTAATAACAAAGATAAGTTTGTCATTTTTGTTTCGATGGATAACAATTGGTAGTTATTCAGTAGGTGGTGCGAAAAAAGTATTTGATCAGGTCATAGATAACTTAAGAGAGGAAAAAAGTAAATCAGCAGCTTTACTGCCTTTCTTTAGCCATGAGGATAAAATTGGAGATGAAGCATTTAAGGAGACCTTACGGAATTTTAAAATAAAAGATAATAGTATTGCTAAATACATATGGTCAAAGTATGAACTTGATTGTAATAGTAATGAGAAAATTCCAAATTATTCTGAAATCCATTTGGAGCATATTCTCCCACAAAGCCCAGAAAAATGGCAGGAAGCAGGTTTTGAAATGCCAGAGGGTACTACTGTAAAAGATTGGGTTTATCATATAGGAAATATGACGCTTCTCAATAAAAAGCAGAATCAGAAAGATCAAAATAACGTTTTTTCTAAAAAAATTGCTAGTTATCAAGCTTCAAATTTTTCTGAGACAAGGAATATATCTACTCTAGCATGTTGGAAAGTAGACAATATTACTGAAAGAGCTGATAAGTTAAGTACTAAAGCTTGTGAAATTTGGCCTCTTAATATTGATGATATTTGATGGGTAGATTGCGTAGCCATTGGTATTAGTTTTGACTACGCATTTTTTGGGAAAATAATTAGCTGTTTATAAAGATACTGAAAGGTTAACGACAGTTCTATGATTGCGAATAGCCGCTATTCCGTCCTCAACATGTGCTGCCCAAGCTTGTTGGTATTCTTTGCTATCAAGCTTTGGGTAGTATATTTTCAAAACTAACTCAGTAACATCGCTAGTCTCACCAAGCCAAGTATACTTATCCAACACAAGTGAGCCGTCTAGCTTGGCTTCTTGACCTTGGTATCGAAAATCACTTTCTATTGAACGGAAGAAAGCAATACGTGCCGACACGTTTGGAGTGATACCAGTATAGCCCTTCAACTTTTTAAGCTGCTCTTCAGTAGTGCGAGTCAGATTCATACGATTAGGTAGCATTATACAGCCTCCTTAGTTGTTTCTCTCCAGAAGTAACCTTCCTTCAAGGTTGAAGACTTAGTTGTACCGTCAAAACAGATTTCGTAAGTACGAGCAATGTCGTCTTGGATAAGACTTGTGTAGTTTCTATCGATCTCAGTATCGGTCGATAAAATTACAACTTGATGGCTTGCGGTAGGGAAGTAATTTTCTACCAACTTGTCACGATGATGAGAGTCTAAGCGACCTAGCGGTGTATCAATAATAATTGGCAGCTTACGACCAGATGTACGGCCTAGTGCTTCCAGAATCGAGATCGCGTAGATCTGTTTTTCGCCCGCAGACATTGCTTTGCGATTGATCTTAATACCGTGTTCATCGACTAGCTCAACATCAAACGACGCAGGGTTAATTGAAGCGGATAGCTGCAAATCTTCTTTACGAGCCAGCTTTTTGTATGACTGTACGAACTCGTTCTCTAACTGGTTGACGCGAGCTTTAGTTAACTGTTCACCAAATTTCTCAAGCAATAAGATTGAGTTTTGGGCATTGCTAATACTCTGATCTTTATTGGATTGATCTTTATTCTTATCGTGTAGCTTCTGAATTTGACGAGCTGTCTCGAGTGCTTGGCGCAATTCGCGTTTTGCTTCTTCGAGCAAAGCATGGTATTCGATAATCAGCTTTTCTTTTTTCTTATCTAATGCGCGGACGTCCGCAAAAAGCTCTTGCACCTGCTCTTGCTCAGGAGCTCGTGCAATATTGTTTGAGGCGTTGTCTATCTCTTCTTCGACTTTTTCCAAGCGTACTCGTGCTTCATCGAAACGTGAAAAAGATTCTCGAGCCAGATTTGAGAGTTGATAGTCAATAGTATTCGCTTGACGGTCGGAGATATCTAAAAGCAGCTCAGCAGAATCAAATTCACCCACGTGTGCTTTAAAGCTGTCTGCAATCGCACTTTGAGCCATCTCTGTATCGAAACTTGGGTACTTTGAACGCAGTGTTTCTAAGAATGAGTCCAGTTCATTACCAAAGTTCTGTTTCTTCTTAATCTGTTGTTCTTGCTTGATCTGAGTTTGAAGGCGCTGCATTGCATTAGGTGCTAGTGCGAATGGAAGACTTGTCTCCATCTCCATGCGGATTTGCTTTTCAAGCTCTACTTTCTCTTTAAGCAAGCTATCTACTTTTTGTTGCTCATCTTCTCGAGTTTTAGCCCAAGCGCCGCCGTTTTGAGATAACTTATCCTCTAGGCTAAGAATATCTCGTGATACGAGCTCAATTTGTGCGTCAACGATGTCCGCTTCACCACGAAGTTTTTCTGCATTGCGCTCGTGGCTGATACGTTGCTCATCAAGGGAATCCATTTCCTCTTTTATCGATTGGCTTAGTGCACTAGAGCCTTGCTTCTTCAAGAATATATTTAAGTCACTCTTGAGCTTTGCGATAACATCTAAGCCCAATAGTCGACGGACTGCGGTCTTTAACACTGTGCCTGACTCGTCTTCCGCAAGCTCTGCGATTTTTTCACCGTCGAAGAAGAACAAGTCAGCGATGCCTGTAGGGATCAATTCGTTGAGGAAACCCTGGCACTGCTCGTAGTTGAGCTCTGGGATTTGGATGCCATCTTTCTCAAGGCACAGGTTATCTTTCTTACCGCGTTTCCAGCCGCGAATCACTTTATAAGTGTTTTCTTCGCCGTTTTGGCTGTATTTAAACTCAAGCTCAATCGATGCGTTATCTTGAACGCCACCATGGCCAACGCCTTTATGGATAAGTTCGGATAGGGCATCAACGTACTCACCATTTGACAACACTTGGCTAAATGATTGACGGCCAAAAAGAGCGAGTCGCACAGCTGTCAGAATCGATGTTTTACCAGCACCGTTAAGGCCACCAAACAGAATAATTGGTCGTTCGGTTCCTTCAATAGGGCCATTTTTACTCAGACGTGCAGGAGCAGGGCGCAAGTCGATTTCATGTACGCCACGGAACACTCGAAAGTTGTTTAGAGTTAGTTTTGTAATTAACATTTCAGTATTTAGAACTCTTTTTGAAGCAGCTTATCTAGCTCGGCAAGTTGGTCGTTGTAGCGCTCGATCTCTTTTTGGTGAATATCAAACTCAGCTTTACTCTGCAGAGAAGCATGCTTTTGTTTGATCTCTTCCAAGCTACCCCAGTCTCGCTTCAACAGTGACGCGATTTTATTTGAAATACCGCTACGACGGCTTAACCCTTCCATCGAGACTTCTAGCTCGATAAGCTTCATGATCATCTCTGGTTCAATATCAAAGTTGTCACAAAGCTCATGAATGAGCTGTGCGTCATCTTTACCAAAACTTGCGTTATCGTCATATACCCAATCAAGGTCGTAACCATAAACTTCTTTGAAAATAGTAGGCAGAGAGTCGTCCCAGTCTGGCTCATTTGGATCGTGAATCCACTCTTGGCGAATAGCATGAAGTTCAGGTACTGTGATCAGCTCGATCTCTCTTCCTTCAGCTTTAAACTTCTTATCCAGTTCAAGCAACTCGCGCAACCACTGGCGGCGATATTTCAGCCAGTAAGGTCCCGGAACGTGCTTACGTTCGGTTGCGATGTCCTCGCCTTCTTTTGCGTATTGGTAGCTAACTTTACCTGTGCGACGTTTATGGTTTCGGTATTCTTCTTTGTTCGCAGGATCTGTTGTCATTGACAGCTTATTACGAAACTCAAGAAGAGGGGCCATCCATTGCTCACCATTTTGGATAAGACTTTCCATTGCACGGTCTTTCGTTACGACAGTACAGGTCCAGCAACCAAAGCGAGAGTTACCACAAGAGGGTGTTGTCTCATCGATGACCATTGGGCATTCGCCTTGACCAGAAGAGTCTTTGTAGAGATTCCACAGCACAAGGTTTTTGCCACCCCACGGATTTTCCCATTCAAGATCATACTCATCGATCCAAATGTTCTTAGGTCCGTACGGGGTTTGTTTAGTTTCTAGGTGGCAAAGACGCAGTAGCTTCCAAACATCATCTACACCCCATGTATCGATAGGGGTAAAAATAAACGCATTTGCAAGTGTTGTATGGCGGGCTAATCGTGAGCCGTCAATTTTGTGTTTCGCAATGACCTGCGCACGTGATGCACTTTCTTGGCTACGAGAGCCAAGTACTACAATCACTTCATCAAATTGTGAGACTTTAGACTTGATAAAGTCGCTCACTGGGTCAATTTTCATTCGTTCTGTACACCAACGGAAGGAGCGTGTTGGTGCCGGATAGCCTTTACCAAGCAAGTTTGCCCAAAACGTTTGATTGTCTTTAGGGACGACTTTATGGCAAGTGATAGGTAGGTTATCGCGCTTCGCGCCTTTCTCGATAGCGGCTAACGAGTCTTTGATGTGGTTAACAACAACAGGTGTTTCAACAAGTGTGTCTGAAGATACAACAAAAACCGGTTTTTGGCGGTCTTTTGGTTCTAAGCCAAGTAGTGCCAAGTAAACTAACGACATGACTGCTGATGAGTCTTTACCACCGCTGTAGCCAATTACCCATGGGCGTTTGTCAGCACAGTAGACACGCTGCACATCTGCAATGTAGTGGCTTAGTTTGTTATTTGCGAAGTCTTCTGCATTGATAAAGTCTTCGTATTCGGCTAGATCTTCTGCCAGTTTTAGCTCGTGTATCATGATAACTGTTTCTCTAGAGCTTTCTCTTCTGGGGTTAGTGGTAACCCAAGTTCAATTTTTAGTGCGTTGGCAGTAAGTTGAATGTTCTGTGTCGACTTACTTAGTTTGCCGTGGTTCATACTTCGTTTGATCCAGTCCGGATTGGTTTTTAACCAGTTAACTTTGCCCAACTGCTGAAGCTTTTCTTTCCATTGCTTCGGTTCTTGGCACAGTAGGTGTTTACCTAGGACACCAATGGCATGTAACCCGACGCCATGCGCATGTATATATTCTTGGCGAAGTTGTGCTGGGGATACTTCTTTATCAATGACTAGTTGCCAATCTTTGATGTGGCGAGTCACTTCTTCCCAGAATTCAGCTGCAAGTTGCTTTTCTTCTTCGCTGAAGCCGTCCTTAGGACCTTTGCTCAAGAGTGCGCGAGTCGATTGTTTGATGCTACTCAAAGTAAATAGCTTGTTCGACTTAGGGCTGATATTGGATTTCTCCATTTCAGTTAAACCGATGAAAGGCTTAACCTTAGTTGCCAATTCGCGAGCAAGCTCGGAGCTTTCATCTCTATGGTCATACAGCGTACCCAGAGACGGGCTAGGTTTTACCGCGTATTTGTTGAGATCAGCGAACATCTGTTGGCTGCGTGTAAGTCCTTCATCAATGAAGAACAACACTGGGATGTTGTCTTGACCTAAGTCCGGGTTTTCCCTTAAGGCTTCTTCGATTGCTTTACGACGATGTTGCCCATCATTGATCAAGATTTGGGCATCCATAGGAACTTTTAGAGTTCCTAAATTCGGTGCACCATCATGATCTTCGAACGAGATATCTACACCTACAGATACTGTCAACGCAGAAAAAACATAATCTTTTGGGTTATCAAGAAGGTACTTAACCATTTCAGGAATACGAGTTTTGTTCAACGTTCGTTGAGCTCTTAGCTCAGGCGGAACATCGTCTTCGTTGTAACTGAAAATTTTAGGAATGATCCTAAGAGGGCACGTCGCAATGTAAAAGGGACGTCCTGCTTGAATACCTCTGACAGCAGGAAAGGAGTAGCAATAGCCTGAATCTTGATTTTGCATGTGAAACCTAAGTTAGTTTGTTATTTTTTGACGTAAAAACTAAAAGTAAGCAAAGTTCATAGTTTTTGGTTTGTCAAAAAATGACATACTTTCGATCGAGTTTGTTATGCAGTCATTTCAAATTTGCGAAATATTGCATTGGTTTGCCAAAATAGGTCGAGTATTTTACAGGGATAGACGTTAGATTTCCATGGCAAGGCCTGTTTTTTCTGAAGGTTTAAGTGGATACTTTCTCGTTTACTCTAAACCCTCTGATTTCCTTATTGTGTTTGCCTAAAAGTACCTCAAATTCTGCTCGAACCATCTGAGTCTCTTCAGTTGGTTCAAACTCCATTAACTTGCCTAATCGCTTATCAAAGCTCAGCTGCTTTTTATAGTTCTCGTGTTCGGCTGGCATGTAAAGGTGCTTGTTGAGCAATGGTGGTCTGCGCTTCTCATCTACATAATCAAAGAAGTCGATATCTTGTTCTGCCATTTTTATTTTGATGCGCTCGACCAGAAATGGTACTGAGTGCTCGAAGTTGTCATAAGCAGTTAAGGTTAGCTTGCCTGACGTGATATGGATTTTGATTAAATCGATTTCTTCATCCAGTTCGCCATACATTTGTAAACCCGCACCTACGTATGTGCGCAGTAAGAGTGGTAAATCATCGATGTAGTCACGATGTAGGATAAGAGAGTGTCCCTCGTTCAATAAACTTGCAGGTAATTGCAGGTGGGCCTTTTCACATTGCGTGTTGATTAGGTCTGTATCGGATATCGCGAACAGCAATTCTGCTGCGAGGTTAAGTGCGGTTTTATAATCATCAAATAGAGCTTTGATATCGCGCTTGAGTGTTTCTGGTTGTTGCGTATAAGGTTTTCTCTTCTCAAACAGTCCCATCGCAAAGTAAAGCAACAGGTCTTCTTTGCGGCGCTTTTCTGCTTTTTCGAACTCTTCGGTGTCGAACATTTCTTGCAACAGACCAAACACTTTTTTATGTGAGCCAATAAGAGCTCTTGCTTCGTCTGATTGCTCAAATTCTTCGTTAACAGGTATACGACCAAGCGTTAAGCATGTGTTCCAAAATGCGTCGAACAGTTCTTGGTTTTGGGTGATGAGGAGCTTGGCTTTGTCTTTTGCTTCGACAGGCTGTGGAGAGGTGAGTTGCTGCCATTTATGGTGGCGCTGATATTTGCTTTGTAAGTACTGCTGCTCTTCGAGTTTATCTTTGAAGATGTAAAAAATGCCGGGTGCAACGGTAATGGCATCCTCTTGCAAACTGCGTTCAATATAAGCCTTTATCTCAGACTGAGCGTAATACTTTTGAAAGGTATTACGGGAAGTAATCACACCATCTTTGTAGGGTTTGAACTGGGCAATGTAGCTTTCGTTGGCAAGCATGACAGAAACAACGAGAAGCTTATCCGCTAGTTCCCAAGCGCCTAGCAGCGCATCTAAACGTTCATCTTGGTCTTCAATCACGTTTAGAACAAAGCCAAGGTTGACGATGTCTGAACTCACTTTGTCGTTATCAGGTTGAAAGTTAGGATCCCAGCCAAGTGCATCTAGCCCATGTGCCTCCAGTTCTCGTAAGTCATCACCGCGTCCGCAGCCATAATCAAAAATGGAATGAGAGCCTTCTAGGAAACCATGCTTTACCAGTGTTTTCATAGGTGCAGACAGTTCATGGCGAACGAGTGCCGTTTTGTGTCTATCAATTCCAGTTTCTTCGACTTGAGTGACAGCAGAGCTGCGGAACAAGCGCCCGTCGACAAGTTCATAGCCATGACGCGCAATGAGGTTTTCCCAAGAACGCTTAAACCCAATCAGTCGGCTATTTTCATACAGCCCCGCGTTTTCACCTTCTTGAGTGACTGAAGTGAAATGATCAAAGTGCTCACTTTCTGGCAAGATCATGGTCTCTTTGCGATGAAGGATCGGTGGGTTGTCAGAATCCGAGTAGCTTGTGATTTTATGGCTTAATTTAGATAGGTCGACGGTTAAGCTCTGTCTTAGTTCAGGGTAGGAGTCAGTGTAGAAGTCAGGGTAGTGAAGCAAAGATAGACGGAATTCTTTTTTAAACAGTTTCACTAGATTCCAGTGTTCATCATCTAGGCTAACGGCTTTTGCTACCGCAGGTATGAATTGAGTGAGTACTGTCGGTAGGGCGCTAAAGGCATCTTTATGAAGGTAGATAGCATCCGGCAATTGTTTCCCTACTTTGATCTGCGCAATAAGCTCAGCAAACTGTTCTTCATTCATTCCATGTCCTCGATGATGTTTCCTCGATTATAAGTTATCGAATAAGGCCCGTGTGGCGGTGCCTCTTGCACTTTTCTTGTTTACGCGAAGTCCATCACTGCGTTTTGCTCGAATCAGTGCATAGCGTGTGTTTTCAGGGCCGACACTGATGTGAATAGGGCGGTCTTTTCCGTAGAAGTAGAGGCGATCGAATTCGAGGTTCGTGCAAATGTATTTTGCGACTTCATCCATTCGCTGTTCATAACCTTGTACATAGAAGTCACAGGCAGCGCCATCTCGCTTGCAAATTCGATTTCCTTGGCTGTTGAGCTCCATGGAAGCATGCTGATCTATATCTGGGCCCATGTCTCTTGGGCTGTTTCTCAACAAAAAGCGAAGAAGTTTATGGTTGGTAAAGCCGTATGTGATAGTAAGCTCCCCAAGTTGGCTAAGCGGTTCTAATATGTGAGCTTGCAGCAACATCAGCTGTTCTTGAGAGACGTTCGATGGTGCATTCTCGCCAACAAATGCGCGATGTTTTTGTCGATACCAATTGATCATTGCGTCTTGCATCTTAGTTTTTATCTTAGGGTCAGTAAGGAAAGGTTACTGACTGACAAAATAGTTGCAGATTAGGTTGAAGTCGACTCTATTTTCCGTTTTCTGCGCCAAAGGTTTAGTACATTTTTAGTAGTTTCACGTCATCAATCATTAGTGGAGGGTGACGATGAAACTTTCTCATTCTGTTGGCTTAAAGGGCATCAACAAAAAGGCAGATGTTAAGTTAGTGCAAGAGGCGCTCAATCGAGCAACGATAGGTCCATTAAGGTTGCTGTCGGTAGATGGGGTATGTGGTGCGAACACACGGCAACGTATTTACTGGTTTCAAAAAGAGGTTTTGAAGTTTCGAAGGCCAGACTCTTTAATTGATGTGAAAGGTAAAACGTGGAAAGCGTTGTCGCTGTTTCTTGTTAAACCAAAAGAGCAGGCAAAGAGTTTTGCTTCTTTATTCTCTACTTCACACAACCAAGTCGTTGAGAAAGCGGAGCCAAGCATTCAGTCCATTCAAACTATTGCTTGGGGCGCAAAAGTCTCACCAGAGTTTAAGCAGAAGGTTCTGTTGGTGTGTAAGGAGTTGGATATTCACCCTGACTTTTTAATGGCTTGTATGGCGTTTGAAACTGGCGAGACGTTTAGCCCGAAAATAAAGAATGCCGCAGGAAGTGGGGCTACGGGTCTTATTCAGTTTATGCCAGCAACAGCCAAAGGGCTTGGGACAACGACCGAAAAATTGGCCAAAATGACTGCTGTTAAACAGCTTGATTATGTTAAGAAGTACTTTTGGCCGTATCGAAAGCGTATTAATAAGTTGGAAGATGTGTATATGGCCATTCTTTACCCCGCAGCAATTGGTAAATCGACTTCTTATGCGTTGTTCAAAAGAGGCACCATTGCTTACAAGCAGAACTCAGGCTTTGATAAAGACAAAGATGGCAATATCACATTAAGTGAAATTTCGAGCAAAGTGACAAGTAAGTACCACAAGGGATTACAAGCAGGGTATATAGGCTAGGATATGAACGAATTATTAAGCTCGCTTTTATTGAGTTTTGCTGCATCGACTTCGCTAACTCCTTCTTGGGATGGCTATTATGGATGTGAGTTAGATTTAGGTGAGAATGCAGCAGGTCAGAGTACATGGGCAGAATACGAACTGAGCATTTCGGAAGGCTCTTGTTCTCTTGAGGCAAAAGGCTTTCAGTTGGATGAGTCGATTGTGTGTTCGACGAGCGCTCAAGGCGATCGTTTAGATGTGCAGTTTAAATCCTATTCTAATGGGGATCTAAGTAACCTGTATGGTATTCAAGTTTACAGAGTTAACGAGACATTATTCTCGTTGGAGAGGGAACAAAAAGCGCTCTTAACGCATTGGCTGTCGTATTGGCCTGGAGAACCCGCACCGAAGTCCACATCGTGTTTTGAAAAGAAGTAACAGTTCAGCATCCTCAAATCATTCTCTTATCTTGGCGTTCAAATACTCAAGCCATCAACTCGTGAGCTATAACGCCAATTCATCTCTCTAAACACGTTGATTTCCAAAACTGTGTCTATAGTTTTAATAATGTAGTCATCAATGATTCTCCAACACGCCTCTAAAAAATGACTCAATACGGAGGGCGTTATGTTGTTTTTTCTCTCCTTAATTTGTATTGCGATCTTAGGCTATTTGGCTCAAACCACTGGGTTATGTATGGTGAGAGGAGTTAAAGAAGCTTCATCTGGTAAGCCAATGTTTCTATTGGCTATCATACTGAGCGGTACTTTATCTTGGATGGCAGTAGGTTTTGCTTATTTTTTCGATGAAGGTCGTCACTTTACGGCATTTCAACCCACGCTTTACTCTGCTCTTGGCGGTTTCTTATTTGGTCTTGGGGCGGCATTCAATAGTGGATGTGGCGTTTCAACAGTAAGTCGCCTTGCTCGCGGCGAGTTGGTCATGGTCTCAACGATACTTGGATGGTTTATCGCTTGGGTGTTTTTTTCTAGTTTGCTTCCGTCTAATGTGATTGGCCGAGAGATCACTCTTCCTCATTTGTATCGATATACCGCTTTAATTGGTTTATCTATTTTGTTGGTTGTGTTCGTTTGGAGACTCAATCGAGAAGACAAAGTGTTGTGGGCATCGATGCTTGGAATCGGAGTAATGGCAGGATTAGTGTTTATGAGCCGCACTGGACACCGAGTGGGCTGCTTAAAGACATGAGTCTTTCTATTTGGCATCAAAATGACATGAAGTGGCCTCAGTTTGAACGTTTTGCGTTAATGGCGGCATTAATCGGGGGCATGGTGATAGCAGCAATCGCGAAAAAATCTTTTGAATTTAGGCCTTCTGCAATTAAACATTACATGCGTCATTTGGCTGCTGGGATCTTGATGGGATTCGGTGCTGTGATGGCTGGTGGCGGTAATGATTCACAACTGTTGGTTGCATTACCTGCACTTTCTCCAGCAGGGTTGGTCGCAGTGTTGAGTATTATTGCCGGAATTTTCGTAGGGGTTAGAGCTGGGAAGTAGCATAACTTTGCCAAGCGAGTGAATACTTTTCCAACAACTCCATTTATTGATGTGATGTTTTCTATAAAGCTCATGGATCCAACTCACACTTTTGTGCTTCATAATTGATACTGATATTAAAAAAGTAAGAAATGGATTACAGTTTGGGAAATGTTTTCCAATTGTGGTTGTATCGTGAAAACGGTTTCTAAGCGCTTGTATAAGCTACTAAAAATAACAAAGCTTAAGCACAAAAAAGATAAGGTTTTTTCCTTTCCTAGTAGCCTGATACGTAAGAATCAGAAATTCCTGAAAATTTTCTCATCTTCGTCTTTATCCCTTAAGAAAAATGATGCTTCTCATGCATCTTTTTCACCCTCTTCTGTAGATGCCCTTGCCTGGGGAAATCGCGTTTCGTCTGATTTCAAAAGTAAAGTGAGCGACATTTCTCAAGAGCTCAATATTGATCCAAACCACTTGATGGCTTGTATGGCGTTTGAAACGGCAGAGACGTTTAGTCCGAGCATTAAAAATGGTTCTGGGAGTGGGGCAACAGGGCTTATTCAGTTTATGCCATCGACGGCAGAGGCGCTGGGAACCAGCACTAAGAAACTGGCCAAAATGAGTGCTATTGAACAGCTCGATTATGTCAAAGCGTACTTTATGCCTTACCGAAATCGCATGGCTTGTTTAGAAGACGTTTATATGGCGATCCTCTATCCGGCGGCAATTGGGAAACCGCATTCGCATGTATTGTTCAAACAAGGGTCGATCGCCTATCGCCAGAATGCGGGGATCGACCGTAAGAAGACGGGCAGGATTACCTTGGGTGATGTTTCTTACAAGGTGCGACGCAAACTAGAGAAGGGCATGCACCCTAACTTCCACGGCTAATTCTTTCATATTTTGGCGGAGGATCAGAACGTAGCTCCGCCATCCACTCTCAAATCATGCATGGTGATATGGCCTGATTTGTCACTGAGCAAAAATTCAATCGCGTTAGTGATGTCTTTGGCTTCGGCAATCTTGTTTAACGGAATACCCATGCGATGGGATGCTAAGTTGCCTTGAATCGTTTCTCGCTCGCCATAAGATTCATTCCACATCTGCTCTTGCATTGGCGTTCTGGTCGAGCCGGGGCTAACGATGTTGCAGCGAATGCAATGCTCTGCCAATTCTAATCCCAAACATTGCATCCACATGTGCAGGCCAGCTTTGGATGTGCAGTAGGCGGACATCTTAACGCGTGGTGTATCGGCCGCATTGGAACCTACGGCCACTATTGCGCCTTGCTTACTGTGTTTCACCAGCATTTTTGCCAGTTGCTGGGTGAGCAGCATTGTGCCTTTTAAATTGACGTCCAAGGTTTTGTTTAGTGCCTCTAAAGGCAGATCTAAAATGGATTCAAGGTGCAAAGTACCGGCACAAGTGACGATGTAATCGGGGATCAGTTGGTCTTGTTCTAGCTTTCGGCAGGCACTTTGCCGAGGTGGATTTGCCAGAGCAAAAAATCGAACAAGTGGTTGCGCAAGCTAAGCCTGCTGATGCGGCCATTCTTGACGTATTTAAGCAACACAATTTTGTTGGGATAGGTGATTATTACTGGAATAGTAGGTTCGGTGGGCAAAACGCCTATTTTCACTTACCAAAACATCGGCAAAGCGGAGATCAAAGGCATTGAACTAGAAGGTTGGTATGACATTACCGATAGCATCAACCTAAAAGGTAACTACACCTACACGGACGCGAAAGACAAGAGCAGTGGTGATAAGCTAACTAAAACACCTGAGCACTTGGCAAACCTGAATGTCAATTGGGAAGTCTTCGATTCATTCACCACCTTTGCCCGCGTGAACTACATTGGTAAACAAGTTATTACTAACCAAAGCCGTGAAAACAAAACGGTCGATGGCTATACGCTTGTTGGCTTGGGTGTGGGTTACGATTTCCAACAATTTAATCTAAAAGCGGGTTTGAACAACATCTTTGACGTCGAGTTAGATGATGAAGATGATTACTACGGTTACTCTGAGAAAGGCCGCAGTGCGTACGTAAGCGCAACGTACCTGTTCTAATTAGGCTGTTGGCCTTGTTGAACTGCTGGTTTTATTGAAACCTAAAATAGCCTCTACGCAGAGGCTATTTTTCATTTCTATCTCATGAATGTTTAACATTTAGCCTCAAGTTCTTTGACGGTTTCTGTGACTTTAACTTGGACGATACGATTACTCTTCACATGCAGTATCTCGAATCGCCAACGCTGATAGTCAACAGTTTCACCTTGAGTCGGTACTCGCCCGATTAACCAAGTCAAAAAGCCATTTAAGGTTTGAAAACCCTCACTCTCTTCACCCTCAATGACATTGAGTTCAAGTTTGTATTTCAGCTCGTTAAGCGGAATTAGAGCATCCATCAGCCAACTGCCGTCTTTCTGTTTTTTCGCCCAAATATGCTGTGGCGCCATGCCCAGCTCTCCCGCTATGGATTTGAGTAAATCATGGTGAGTGACCAAGCCTTGCACATCGCCATATTCATCGACGATAAAGACCATTTCGGTACTGGTTTGTTGCATATAGTTGAGCAGTGGTAAGCCTTTCATCGATTCTGGCACAAAGCGTGAACGTTTGAGCAACTTAGCCAAGCGAGAAATCGACAGCTCGTTGTATTCATCCAGCAAGACTTTGGAAGAAATCGTACCGATGATGTTGTCCAGTCCGCCTTTACACACTGGCCAAACGGAATGCTGCGTTTGACGCAAGTTTCTGAGCGTTTCTTCAAGGGGTAAATCGAGGTCGAGATAATGCATATCGCAGCGAGGCGTCATTAGCGAAAGTGCAAGGCGATCGTTGAGGTGCAGCAAATTACGGATCATCAGTTGTTCTTGCGGTTCAATCGCACCGCTTTCCGAGCCTTCACTCACCACGGCAAAAATGTCTTCTTCTGTGACCACCTCACCATTGTTATTTTGGCGCAGCAACTTGAGTAGTGCATCAGTAGAGGTCGTCAGCAGCATGACAAATGGTGTGGTCAGTTTCGCTAACCAATGAATAGGATAAGCGACGATAACCGCAATACGCTCGGCATTGTTTTGCGCAAAACGTTTTGGGACCAATTCGCCTATCACAATGGCGAAGTAGGTGATGACGACAACGACAATGGCGGTAGCGAGTACGGTGGCGACTTCGCGCTCGATACCTTGTGCGACGAGCCAGTGTTCAAACGGAACCGAGAGTGTGGCTTCACCAAAGATACCACTGAGAATACCGATCACTGTGATACCGATTTGGATGGTAGAGAGGAACTGTGTGGGATTGTTTTTTAGTTGTAAGGCGAGGCGGGCTGCAGCGCTGTGTTCGGCAAACTTTTTCAGTCGTCCGCTTTTAGCCGTGACCAAGGCAATCTCAGACATGGCAAACACACCATTGAGCGCGATTAATCCAACCAGTAATAAAATGTCCATGAAGTTTTCCAGTGATGCACACCGTTTCAGCATAGCTAGCTTTATCTAGCAGAAACGTGAAGTGGTGAATAAATCATCACGCTGTAACAATCAAATGCGCAATGAAAAGGATAGAATTTGTTTGTCGAGCCAACCAACTTGCTGGTGTGAATGATTCTGTTACTTAAGACGGATTCTGATACACTACGCGCCCATTTCTTCGTTGAGACGTTTCTATGCCATTTTCTAAGCTTGGTTTAAGCGCTCCTATCACAGATGCTGTGAAGGCGCTGGGTTATGAAAAACCGACTTCTATCCAACAAAAAGCCATTCCTATTGTTCTGCGTGGTCGCAACCTGATTGCCGCAGCACAAACAGGTACGGGTAAAACCGCCAGCTTTGTATTGCCAATCTTAGAAAAATTGAGCCAAGGTGAAACGCAACGTAAAAAGCGTGCACGTGCGATCATCCTAACGCCAACGCGCGAGCTTGCACTTCAAGTACACCAAAGCATCGAAGCTTACGGTAAGAACTTACCGTTGCGTTCAATGGCGATGTTTGGTGGTGTGGATTACGCACCGCAAAAACAAGCGCTGATTGACGGCGTTGATATTGTCGTAAGTACGCCAGGACGTTTGATTGACCTTTACGGTCAACGCGCCATTCACTTTGATGAAGTGGAAATGCTGGTGCTGGATGAAGCCGATAAAATGTTGGATATGGGCTTCATCGATTCGATCGATAAGATCGTCGATTGCATGCCAGAAGACATTCAAAGCTTGCTGTTCTCTGCGACGCTATCAAACCCAGTGCGTGATTTGGCGAAGAACGCGATTGTCGATCCTGAAGAAATCTCGATTGCGAAGCACAGCGCATCAAAATCAAACATCAAGCAGTGGATCACCACGGTTGATAAAGACATGAAGTCGTCATTATTGAGCCACATGCTAAACGAGAACGACTGGTCACAAGTATTGGTATTCATTGAAACCAAACACGGTGCAGCTAAGCTAGTGACTCAGTTAGAGAAGCGCGGCATCGTGGCTGAAGCGTTCCACAGTGGTCGCAACCAACGCGTTCGCCAAGAGCTGATTGGACAGTTCAAAGCGGGTGAAATTCAATATCTGGTTGCAACAGGAGTTGCGGCACGTGGTATCGATATCGACAACTTGCCAGTGGTGATCAACTACGATTTGCCATACCCGGCAGACGAATACGTGCACCGCATTGGTCGTACTGGTCGTGCTGGCGCGCAGGGTGAAGCGATTTCATTGGTATCGAAAGACGATTTCAAAAACCTATGCATGATTGAAAGCCGTCTTGGCCATTTATTAGAGCGTGTAGAAATTGAAGGTTTTGCACCAAGAAAGCCTGTTCCAATTTCAATTCTAAACTACGTGCCAAAGAACAAGCGAAAACCGCAAGATCAGCGTCCTCGTCGTGATAATGGCGACAAGCGCGATTCTAAATAATCTGCACGTTTGTTTTTGTATCAAACCTGTCTTCATAGAGATAAAGCCACATTTCGATGTGGCTTTTTTATTTTTGATTTCAGTCTATTACTTTTCATTTTTCGTTGGTGCATGCTTTCCATGGCAGACGAATTGGTGTTTGCTGGCTAAAAGCAGCGGTTTTGAATGGACGATGAATATGACCTCGCACTAAGTGTGAACTTGGTGGCTATTCTTTTGATTTACTTGCGAATAATTAGGAAAACTCAATCATTGTGTCTTACGCTTTACAGACATTGAGTGCGAAAGTCTGAGTTAGGGTTTTGTCAATTTTTTGTCGTCTTGTTTGCAGATGGTGAGGAATAGGCGCAGACTTTCGCGCCTGCTATTCAACGCATAAATGAGGCACGAATGAAAACGGGTGATAAGCAATTTGCGGTAATTGGTCTGGGTCGTTTTGGCTTGGCTGTTTGTAAAGAACTGCAGGATTCCGGCTCACAGGTTTTGGCGGTAGACATCAATGAAGACCGAGTGAAAGAGGCGGCGGGGTTCGTGAGTCAAGCCATCGTGGCAAACTGTACTCAAGAAGATACGGTAGCTGAACTCAAACTCGATGACTATGACATGGTTATGATTGCCATTGGTGCCGATGTGAATGCCAGCATTCTTGCGACGCTGATTGCGAAAGAGGCGGGCGTGAAATCGGTTTGGGTCAAAGCGAACGATCGCTTCCAAGCACGCGTGCTGCAAAAAATTGGTGCAGACCACATCATCATGCCTGAGCGTGATATGGGGATTCGTGTTGCGCGTAAGATGCTTGATAAACGCGTACTTGAGTTCCACCCACTTGGCAGCGGCTTAGCGATGACTGAGTTTGTCATTGGCTCGCGCTGGATGGGTAAAACCTTGGGTGACCTTGCGCTTTGCAAAGTGGAAGGCGTACAAGTGCTGGGCTTTAAACGTGGCCCAGAAATCACCAAAGCGCCTGATCTGAATTCCACATTAGAAATCGGCGACCTTATCATTGTCGTTGGCCCTCAAGACAAACTTGCGAGCAAGTTGAAATCACTATGAAGCAATTTCATCAGAGAGGCGTTTTTTACGTCCCAGATGGCAAACGAGATAAAGCGAAAGGTGGCGAACCGCGCATTATATTGCTGAGCTTTCTCGGTGTGTTATTGCCTTCTGCTGTACTGCTCACGCTACCAGTGTTCTCTGTTACCGGTTTATCACTGACCGATGCATTATTTACCGCAACCTCGGCCATCAGTGTGACCGGCCTAGGTGTGGTGGATACGGGTGAGCACTTCACATTAGCAGGTAAAATTCTGCTGATGTTTTTAATGCAAGTTGGTGGGTTAGGGCAAATGACCCTCTCTGCTGTCCTGCTTTACATGTTTGGGGTTCGTTTGAGCCTTCGACAGCAAGCGTTAGCGAAAGATGCATTGGGCCAAGATCGCCAAGTAAATCTACGTAAGTTGGTGAAGAAAATCGTTATCTTCGCGCTGATTGCAGAGACGATTGGCTTTCTTTTCCTTTCGTTTCGTTGGGTTCCTGAAATGGGTTGGCAAACAGGCATGTTCTATGCGCTGTTCCACTCTATCTCGGCCTTCAACAACGCGGGCTTTGCGCTCTTCTCCGATAGCATGATGAGCTTTGTGAATGACCCAGTGGTTATCTTTACGCTGGCAGGCTTGTTCATCTTTGGCGGTTTGGGTTTTACGGTCATCGGTGATTTGTGGCTGCATTGGCGCAGAGGTTTCCACTTCTTGCACCTGCACACCAAAATCATGCTGATTGCCACACCGGCATTGCTTGCTGTGGGCACAATCATGTTCTGGCTATTGGAAAGACACAATCCGAATACGATGGAGTCTCTACCAGTCGCTGGGCAGTGGCTCGCCGCCTTCTTCCAATCAGCGAGTGCGCGTACAGCGGGTTTCAACAGTGTCGATTTGGCGCAGTTCACTCAACCAGCGTTACTGGTAATGATTGTATTGATGCTTATCGGTGCGGGTTCTACCTCAACCGGTGGTGGTATTAAGGTATCGACCTTTGCTGTGGCATTTATGGCAACGTGGGCATTCTTGCGTCAGAAGAAACATGTGGTCATTTTCAAGCGTACCGTGAACTGGCAGACGGTAACTAAATCGTTGGCGATCATTGTGGTCAGTGGCGCTATCTTAACGACGGCGATGTTCTTACTGATGATCACGGAGAAAGCGGCCTTTGATAAGGTGATGTTTGAAACCATCTCAGCTTTTGCAACCGTAGGTTTGACTGCGGGTCTGACGGCAGAACTGTCTGAGCCGGGTAAATACATCATGATTGTGGTGATGATCATCGGACGTATCGGACCTTTGACGTTGGCGTATATGCTAGCGCGCCCTGAACCAACGTTGATCAAGTACCCAGAAGACAATGTCTTAACTGGTTAATAATAGATCTATTACTAGCAAACGATTACGCGAGTATGACGGTTAAACCGCTACTCGCGTTTTTTATAAATACATCAACAAAATGAGAATAATTTCGATTTATTTGCGATCGCAGTATTTCAATCTTTAACGATTTCTGTACTATTCCATAGTTCTTTCATATACAACTTATTGTTTTTATTTGCGTATGGAATGTGTGATCGCGCATCGAACTCATGGAGCCGTAGTTTGAAGTTCAAGACTCTAGCACTCACCATGCTGGCCACCGCTATCTCTGGTCAAAGCATGGCAACCACACCCCCTTCTCCTGTCTGGCAACCCGTTACTCTCAGCGATGGAACATCCAGTGATATTATTTTACGCGGAACCGCTGCGTTTCACTGGCATGAAGACAAGCAAGGCAATGCCCTGATCAAAAAAGATGGACATTGGTTCTTTGCAGAGATTAAACGTGAATCCGATTCTCCAATTTTGGTTTCAACGGGTGTAGAGAAAACACAATCAACGTCAGCACCAGAAGCTTCACAGCTTCGTCCGAGTGTGTTGGTTAAACCTGCTTTGTCTTCGTTAAGAACGATTGAGCCAAGAGCGCGTGCAAACCTGATGCGTCAACAAGCCCAAGGTTACCGAGCAATGAGCTCGTCAGGTGTGACAGAGCAACCTTTGCTGGTGGTGGAAGTCTCTTTCAATGACCAGAAAATGGTGCATGATTTTCAACAGCTAGTGTTTGGTGAGAACCGCCAAAGTGTTGTGGATTTCTACGATAAAAACTCAAAAGGCCAGTACCGAGTTGTACCAGCAAACGAGAACTATGGTACGACAAATGATGGTGTGATTAGCGTTACTGTGAATCAAAACCACCCAGACTGTAACAGTAATAGTCGTGGTGACGAGTGTGACGTAAAAACCAACGCAGTTTTTGCCGAGGCATATCAAAAGCTCGATCAATACATCAACTTGGCGCAATACGACACGAACAACAGCGGCAGTGTTGGTCCGACTGAGCTGTCAGTGATGTTTATTTTTGCGGGTGGTGATTTAGCCGCTAACCAAGTCGATCGTCCTTCTATTTGGCCGCATAAGTTTTCTCATGATGACGTGACGATTGATGGCACTGTCATCAGAGACTACTGCGTATTTGCTGATTTTCAGCTAACGCACCAATCGACACTGGGTGTGATAGTGCACGAGCTCGGCCACCTAATGTTAGGACTACCTGACTTGTACTCATACAGTGGCTCAGGCTCTATTGGCGAATGGGGTGTCATGGGCGGCGGTTCATGGGCAATGAAGCCTGGTGATAGCTACGCGGGTGATACGCCTGTAAACATGAGTGCTTGGAGCAAACATGCGGCTGGCTTTGTTGTCCCTCAGGTGGCTCACGGAAACGAACCTTTTTCATCGATTAAAAATGGCGAAGTGAAGCTGGTTTATCTCGACCCATATTTAAAAGAGCACGGCCCTCGAGTTTATCTTGAGAACCGAACTTATTCTGGTTACGACCGAGCGCTTGCTGGCGAAGGTATGCTGGTTACATCTGTCAACATCATGAACCGCTTCAATGACACGGGCGAAATGCAGGTTCAGATCATGCAGGCAGATGGCTATGGTGAGCTAGAAAGCCGTTGGGGAACCAGTGAGAGTGGTGACTTGTATCCGAACGGAGGCGTGTTCATTACAGACAGCACTAATCCGGGTTTTTATGACATTGCTGGTTTCAATACTGACGTAGCCATTTCGAACTTTGTAAGTAATGCCACCGATGCAGCTTTCTCTTTAGAGATGCCAAGCGAGCCAAATAAATCAGCATGGAAGAACTCATTTTACCGTGGTTTTATTTACCCGGGCTCTGATGATGCATTAGCGATTACTGTCGACCTCGGCGTTGACTCGGAACTGGATGGTTTACAACTGTTTGCTTCAACTAATATTTGGAGCAACACGATGAGCTACAAAGTATGGCGTTTCCCTGCGCCTGCATTTGAAAATTACAGCTTGTCGCTGCAAGAAAGCGACGCTCAGCTGTTGCAAGAGGGGGCGTTCGACTCGTCTTCACGCATTATCTTTAATCAGCCAAGTCAGTTAAGTGCGGGTAAACACCTTCTTCTCGTTGAAATTGAAGGTGGTATCTTCGAGACCAACTTCAACTTTGACAGTGAGCTAGCGACGGAGATTTCACCTTTGCCAACCATGTGGGCTGGCAGCAGTAGTGGTATTTACTCTTCAGGCTTATCACGACAAGGGTTCTCTTTTGTTCCTTTCGCGGCACTGTTTGATGTCGATGCCAGCAGCATTGTTGAAGCAAAATCGGATGCGATTGAAACCGACAAGAACGTGACTGCCGATCTTAACTTGATGTCCAACGACTTTATCGCACCAGGCTATCACTTTAGTGTTGAGTACACGCAACAACCGACACATGGCACCATCAATGATGATCAATATGTGCCTAAAACTAACTTCGTAGGTAGTGATAGCTTCCAGTATCGTTTGGTGTCTTCGGATGGCTCTTTCTCGTCTCAACCTGTTACGGTTCAAGTGACGGTGAACGGACAAAACGACGCACCAACTGCAAGTGTGGAAGCTGACACGAGCAGCATGAGTACCAATGGCCAAGGAAGCCTGTCTGCGGTATCAAGCACTGACCCTGATGGTGATGCGCTTGAATACGCTTGGCAGCAAACCGCAGGTACGGATGCGACGCTTTCTGACGCAAACACGGCAGAGGCGAGCTTTACGGTTGCACAGGGCACCAAAGCTGGTGAGGTTCTGACATTCCAAGTAACGGTCAAAGACCCAAGCGGTTTGTCTTCAACCGCCAATGTGGACGTCGAAGTGGTAAACACTGCTCCAATCACCACTCAAGATGTGACAAGTGTGGAGGAAGGTAAGAGCATCACCATTGATGTGTTATCGAATGATTATGACTTAAACAACGACTCTCTAACACTTCAGTCGGTAAATAATCCGTCTGGTGTGGGTACTGCCAGTGTGGTTAACGGCAAGGTTCTTTACCAAGCTCCTGAAGAGGGTGTGGCAAATGTACAACTGCAGTACACCGTGTCTGACGGTAATGGTGGCACTGCGACAGGGTCAGTGAATGTTTCTGTTGTTGCTTCAGTTAACAGTGTGAGCTTCGAAAGCTCTGATAGCGGCGGTAGTGTCTCTTACTGGTCGCTCGTGTTGTTGGCATTGTTAGGTTGGCGTCGTCGCGCTTAAGCTTTAATTTCCAATACTGTTAAGCCACTCATTTGTCTTTAAGCTACCGAACGATTCTGAACATTGAGCGCGCTAAATTCAAAGGTGTGCCTGACTCTCAAAACGATGCTTATGAGTTTCGTGGTTAATTGAAACTCATACTTGCCCCATGATTACTGATGGTTCGTGGGGCACGCTTCCAACTTCTTTTTCTCTCCTAATAACCCAAACCTCTTCGTGAATCGTAAATACCCATGAATAATTCGTGGCTGAAGGTGACCTTACACACAGCTTATACTGTTGGTTAGGAAGTCGTTTATTAAGGAACCGCTATGTCCGTTTGGGAAGGTGTGAATTTTACCCATCGATTCAGTGAACTGCCGTCGGCATTTTTTACCTATGTTACGCCGCAGCTTTTAGATAACACTCGCTGGGTGGTGTGGAATGGTGAGTTCGCGCAGCAATTCGGTTTACCTGCAACCGAAAACGAAGAGTTGTTGAATGTGTTTGCCGGACAAAAAGAACTTGCGCCATTTGCTCCTCTGGCAATGAAGTACGCGGGTCATCAATTTGGTGTGTACAACCCGGACTTGGGTGACGGTCGTGGTTTGCTGTTCGCTGAAATGCAGCACCAAGATGGCACTTGGTTCGACATTCACCTCAAAGGGGCGGGTCTTACACCTTATTCTCGAATGGGCGATGGCCGAGCGGTATTGCGTTCTACGATACGAGAATACTTGTGCAGTGAGGCCATGGCGGGGCTTGGCATTCCCACTACCAGAGCGTTGGGTATGATGGACAGTGATACACCCGTTTACCGCGAGAAGATGGAATACGGAGCGCTACTGATTCGTGTTGCAGAAACCCACATTCGTTTTGGTCACTTCGAGCACTTCTTCTACACCAATCAACTTGCTGAGCAAAAGCTGCTCGCTGACAAAGTGATTGAGTGGCATTTCCCTGAGTGCTATCAAGCGGAAAAGCCATACGCAGCCATGTTTGAGTCTGTTGTGGAGAAAACCGCAGAGATGATTGCGTACTGGCAAGCTTATGGTTTTGCCCATGGCGTAATGAATACTGACAACATGTCGATATTAGGACAAACCTTTGATTACGGGCCGTTTGGCTTCCTCGATGACTATGATCCTAATTACATCTGCAACCACTCGGATTACCAAGGTCGTTACGCCTTTGAACAGCAACCGCGTATTGCACTGTGGAATCTCTCTGCTTTGGCGCACTCCTTGTCGCCTCTTGTACAGAGAGAAGATCTTGAGGCCGCTTTAGGGAAATTTGAAGTGCGTCTGAGTCAAAAATTCAGTGAGTTGATGCGTGCCAAACTCGGTCTTCACACTAAGGTGGACGAAGACGGCCGCTTATTCGAAGCCATGTTTGAATTGTTGAACCAAAACAAAGCTGACTACACTCGCTTCTTCCGTGAGTTATCTAACCTCGACATGAAGTCGCCTCAAGCTGTGATTGATTTGTTTATTGATCGAGAAGCGGCAAGTGCATGGGTAGACTTATATCTCGCTCGCTGTGAGTTAGAAGTGGACGAGCACGGTGAGCGCGTATCAGCACAAATTCGCTGTGAAAAGATGCGTCGAACGAATCCGAAATACATCTTACGTAACTACCTAGCTCAACTTGCCATTGATAAGGCAGAGAAAGGGGACTTCAGTGAAGTAAAGCGACTGGCTGAGCTATTAAAGCGCCCTTATGATGAACAGCCCGAGTTTGATGATTATGCCAAGTTGCCTCCTGAGTGGGGTAAGAAAATGGAAATCAGCTGTTCTTCTTAATGTGTCATTTTCCACCCATCTCGTTGGTTCGTGTGGGTGGATTTGACCCCTTATCTTCACCCATGATTCCTCATTGCTATTTAAGTGGCTGACTAATAAGGAATAATTAACTTGGTCTGCAACTTGCTCTTTGTTGAACATCCGTACCCATTACCCTCTACCGATTTAGGTACTCATGGAAAGGATGGGATGTGATTCAACAAGGAGAATAATAATGTTTAAGCCTCTAACCCTATTGTCTGTTTCTGCTCTGGCTATCACTAGCTTTAACGCTGCCGCAAACTGTGACCCTGGTGAAACCGTGATCAAGTTCAGTCACGTAACCAATACAGATAAGCATCCAAAAGGCATTGCTGCTTCGTTACTGGAAAAGCGCGTGAACGAAGAGATGAATGGCAAAGTCTGTATGCAGGTTTTCCCTAACTCGACACTGTACGATGATAACAAGGTGCTTGAAGCGCTACTTAATGGTGATGTTCAACTCGCTGCCCCTTCTCTTTCAAAGTTTGAGAAATTCACCAAGAAGTACCGCATCTTTGACCTTCCTTTCCTATTCGAGGATGTGGCGGCTGTTGACCGTTTCCAAAACTCGGAATCAGGTGAAAAGCTGAAAAACGCAATGAAACGACGTGGTCTACAGGGCTTGGCTTTCTGGCATAACGGTATGAAGCAAATGTCTGCCAATAAGCCACTGATGGTGCCAAGCGATGCCGAAGGTTTGAAGTTCCGTGTACAAGCTTCAGACGTATTGGTTGCTCAGTTCGAACAGCTTGGTGCAAACCCACAAAAGATGTCTTTCAAAGAAGTATACGGTGGCCTTCAAACTAAGGTTATCGATGGCCAAGAAAATACGTGGTCGAACATTTACGGTAAGAAATTCTTCGAGGTACAAGATGGCATTACCGAAACCAACCACGGCATTCTGGACTACCTAGTGGTGACATCGAACGACTTCTGGAAAAACCTGCCAGACGATCAGCGTGAACAACTGAATACCATCATTCAAGAAGTGACGGCTCAACGTAACGCTGAATCAACCAAAGTGAACCTAGCGAATAAGAACAACATCATCGAAGCGGGTGGTGTGGTACGTACCCTAACGCCAGAACAGCGCCAAGAGTGGGTAACTGCACTGCAACCTGTGTGGAAGAAGTTCGAGAAAGACATTGGTTCAGACCTTATCGATGCAGCACTCGCATCCAATCAATAATCCGCTCGCCCAAGCTTTTTGGGTGAACAAGTAAAAATACAAAGCACTACGATTGGCCCTCGTGTACTCATTCATGGGGAGAGGGCCCTTTTCTCCCAATAATGACGTGATGTAATTATGGAACAGACTTTTTTTGCCAAGGCAGGGCGAATCACCGATGCCATTGAAGAGACGCTGATTGCGTTCTTTCTTGGCGCGATGACGTTGCTGACGTTTGCCAATGTGATTTTTCGCTATGTCTTCAACGACAATATTCTTTGGGCGTTGGAATTGACGGTGTTCATGTTCGCATGGATGGTGTTGGTCGGTGCATCTTATGGTGTGAAGAAGCATTTTCACATCGGTGTCGATGTCATCATCAATATGGTGTCTGAGCCTAAACGAAAAATCCTCGCACTGCTCGCAGCCGCTGGTTGCCTAGCGTTTTCCATTCTGCTTTTGGTTGGCTCCTGGAACTACTGGTATCCGTTTGTCACCGAGCGAGCGTGGTATGAAACCGACGATATTCCGATGCCAGAGATGTTTCAGTTTCTCGCCGATTGGCTCAATGAAGGTGAGCGCTACGAGAAGCTGCCTCGCTTTATTCCTTATTTTGCTCTGCCCCTTGGTATGGCGCTACTCACTTTCCGTTTTGTGCAAATCACTTGGCAGATCGCAACAGGCAAACTGGACCGCTTGATTGCAGGTCATGAAGCTGAGGAAGAGTTAGAAGCGTTAAAAGAAGAACTCAGTGAAGCCGCAGACGCGATTCCGAATGGTTCTTCATCATCAGATCGCAAGGAGCAATAAATCATGGATATTTTGTTTTTATTCTTGATGGTGATTGGCTTCATGTTGATCGGTGTGCCAATTGCTGTCTCGCTGGGTCTTTCCAGTATTCTTTTCTTACTAATGCACTCGGATGCGTCTTTGGCTTCCGTTGCCCAAACACTGTTTAACGCGTTTGCTGGCCACTACACTTTGTTAGCGATTCCTTTCTTTATTTTGGCCTCAAGCTTTATGTCTACCGGCGGTGTTGCCAAGCGCATTATCCGCTTTGCAATTGCTATTGTCGGCTGGTTCCGCGGCGGTTTAGCCATGGCATCAGTCGTGGCATGTATGATGTTTGCTGCGCTATCGGGTTCGTCTCCTGCAACGGTAGTAGCGATTGGTAGCATCGTTATCGCTGGTATGATCAAGAATGGTTACTCGAAAGAGTTTGCGGCGGGTGTTATCTGTAATGCGGGTACGCTGGGCATTTTGATCCCACCTTCGATCGTGATGGTGGTGTATGCCGCTGCAACGGACGTGTCGGTTGGGCGCATGTTCCTTGGTGGCGTCATTCCGGGCCTGCTTGCGGGTGTGATGTTGATGATCGCGATTTACATTGCCGCGAGAATCAAGAACCTGCCAAAACAACCTTTTGTCGGTTGGAAAGAAACCTTCGATGCCGCCAAAGACGCAAGTTGGGGTTTATTGCTGGTGGTGATCATCCTTGGTGGTATCTACGGCGGTATCTTTACGCCGACAGAAGCGGCGGCGGTGGCGGCGGTGTATTCATTCTTCATTGCTAACTTTGTTTACAAAGACATGGGACCTTTTGCCGACAAGCAGAATACCAAACCTGCATTGGTTAAAATCTTCCAAACGTTTGTTCATAAAGATACCAAGCATACGCTTTATGAAGCAGGCAAACTGACCATCATGCTGTTGTTCATCATTGCTAATGCTCTGATTCTTAAGCACGTGCTTACCGAAGAACGCATCCCGCAAATGATCACCGAATCTATGCTGTCAGCGGGTCTTGGGCCGATTACCTTCTTAATTGTGGTTAACGTCTTGCTACTGATTGGCGGTCAGTTCATGGAGCCATCTGGCTTGCTCATCATCGTCGCGCCGTTGGTGTTCCCAATCGCGATTGCACTGGGTATTGACCCGATCCACCTTGGCATCATGATGGTGGTGAACATGGAGATAGGCATGATAACGCCACCTGTAGGGCTCAACTTATTTGTGACTGCTGGGGTAGCGAAGATGTCGATGATGAATGTGGTGAAAGCGGCACTGCCATGGGTGGCGGTGATGTTCCTCTTCCTCATTATCGTAACGTACGTGCCTTGGGTATCCACTTGGCTACCAACGACGTTGATGGGACCAGAAATCATCACCAAGTAGCGACATAGCAAGTAAACCTAATTCGCTGTTGATGAAAACAAAAAGAGGTGTGACTATTCACACCTCTTCGTCTATTGATTTGTAGGTAGGTCTGCGCGGGTCTGGCTTTACTCTACGCTCGTAACCATGCCACTTCTTTTTGTTCTTACGCCGGTCTTCTCCCGAACGCCTCTCTTCTTGATAATGCCCATCGATCATCACGGTATCGGTGATAACGGGGATTCTAATTTTCTCTGTCATATCCGCATGAACCATCAATCCGTTGTTACAAAAAGTATGATTCAAGTTGGATATAACGACAAACCGTAAACGGCGTTTTATTTATATAGATCCTTATCTATCTGATAGCGTTGCATTTTGTCGTACAGGGTTTTTCGAGGCACATTCAATTGTTCCATGGTTTGTTTGATGCTGCCGCTGTTCTCTAGTAAAGCGCTTTCTATCGCGGCTTTTTCAAATTCTGCCACTTGTTCAGCAAGGCTAGATGGAGATGAAGATGGAGAAGTCGAGGCGGTATCTCCCAATTGGATTAATTTACCGAGTAGGACAAACCGTTCAGCCGCATTTCGTAGTTCGCGCACATTACCCGGCCAATCATGCGCCATTAATTGAGCCAAATCTTGTGAGGAGAGACTAGGGGAGGTTTTGCCGTAACGAGACGCGGCAACCAATAAAAAGTGATGGAACAGCGCAGGAATGTCCTCTTTGCGCTCGCGCATTGGCGGTAGATCGAGAGTGACCACATTGAGGCGATAATAAAGATCCTGACGAAATGTGCCTTCCTCTGCCGCTTGTTTTAAGTCGACCTTAGTAGCGGCAATGACGCGAATATCCAACGGCAGCAATTCGTTGGAGCCAACACGCTCAATCACTCTTTCTTGAAGCACCCGCAGCAAACGGATTTGTGCCTGAATCGGCATCGATTCGATTTCATCCAAAAACAGTGTGCCGCCCTGAGCAAATTCAAACTTACCAATTCGGCGACTTTCCGCTCCAGTAAACGCGCCTTTCTCGTGCCCGTACAACTCACTCTCAATCAGGTTTTCCGGTACGGCGCCGCAGTTTACGGCGACAAAGTTATGGTTGCGACGAGCGCTTTGTTCATGCAATGAACGGGCAATCAGCTCTTTACCTGTGCCCGTTTCTCCAAACAGCAAGATATCCGCATTGGTATCGGCAATGTGAGTGATAGTTTCACGCAGCATTTGGATACTCGCGGTTTCGCCAATGATTCGCGGACCAAGGGTTTTACTTGCTTTGAGTGACTGGCGCAGTTTTTCGTTTTCATTGGTGAGCTTTCGCTTCTCAATGGCCCGCTTAACGGTTTCCACTAGGTGCTCTGGCGCAAAAGGTTTCTCGATAAAATCGTAAGCGCCCTGATGGAGAGCTTGTACGGCCATGGAGATATCGCCGTGTCCGGTGATCATGATGACGGGGAGGTTTGCATCGCGCTGAGTAAGTGTGGTCAGCAAGTCCATGCCAGAAATTCCCGGTAAGCAGATGTCGGTGATCACGACGCCCGCTTCTTCGCCTTGCTGCATGGCAATTAAAGCCGATTCAGCATCCGGAAAAAACTTGGCATCGATATCCGCCAATTCAAAGGTTTGCTCGATGGCGAGTCTGAGATCGGCTTCGTCGTCAATAAAAAACACCTGACACATGGTCTCATCCTTCTGGTTGTGCGGCGATTGGTGAAGCAATAGGTAAGCAGAGTGAGAATCGAGCACCGCCTTGTTCTCGATTCTGAGCGCTTAATTTGCCGTTCATTCCGGCTAAGATTTGTTGTGATATAGAAAGCCCCAACCCCAAGCCGTTTTGTTTGTTGGTGAGGAAAGGTTCACACAGTTCTGAAAGGGTAAAATCGCCAAGTCCTGTGCCGTTGTCATCCACATGAATCCATACGAGTTTGGCCTCTCTGTCTTGCTCTACAGAGAGCACAACTTGTTTGTCGTCATGCTCCTTAAGCGCCTCTATCGCATTGGTGAGTAAGTTTACTAACACTTGTTCTAACTGGATGGTATTGATCTGCACTTCTACATCCTGCTCCAGCAAATTCGTATCCAAGGTTACGCGAGCTGATTTCAGTGCTGGCTTCATCAACTCTTTTACTGAAGCGATAACCGGTAAAAGATGAGTGTGTACCAATTCATTGCCACTGGTTTTCTTCGCGAATGAGCGCAACTGCTGACTGATGTTCGCCATCCGGTCGGTAAGGGCAGAGATGCGAGTGAGGTTGTCCTCGACACGTTCGAACTTTTCTTTTTCTAGGAACAGTTTACCGTTCTCAGCGAAACTACGAATAGCCGCCAATGGATTGTTGAGTTCATGGCTGATGCTGGCCGACATTTGCCCCAACACCGCTAACTTGGCCGCTTGAACCAATTCATCTTGAGTCTGACGAAGGGTTTGTTCGGTTTCGCTGCGTTGAGCAATCTCGGCTTGTAACTCAGCGGTACGCGCCATCACTTGGTATTCCAGTTTTTGATTGGCTTCTTGTTGAATCCGTTCCAGTTGAAGGTGACGCTGTTGGCGGTGATAGATAAGTTGACCAACCAAAAACAACACAGTGAAGACAAGCGTCAAGACGAGCAAATAGCCCATCGTTATCCATATCACGGACTGCTTTGGAGACAATACTCGAATTGTGAGTTTGAGATCTTTCAAAGGAAGAGAAGAGATCACCAAGGTTCCTTTGTTGTATGGGTAGCCTTGCTTCGCCTCTGTGTGAGTTAACTCCATATCGCCGACAAAGCCCAGAGATTCAATCGTGGTATCTAAATACTGGCGACTGGCCCAAACTTCAGCAGCTTTTGGTTCGTCGAGTGGTTGTAAGCTTTTGAATAGCCAATCACTACGACTGCTCATAAAAATAATGCCGTTTGGGTCACTCGCAACAAAGATGCTTTTCGGCTGCTGCCAATTGTCTTCTATCTTGCTTAAATCCATTTTGACTACAACAACGCCTAAAACGCCTCCTGCATACACAAGAGGGTAGGAGTAGTAATAACCACGCTTTCCTGAGGTAGAGCCCAGCGCATAGTATTCCGCTCGCTGACCAATAATCGCCTGTTTGAAGTAAGGACGGAAAGCGAAGTTGCGGCCAATAAACGAACGCTCTTTACGCCAGTTACTGGCTGCGATCGTTGTGCCCCATTTGTCGATCAAATAAGTGTCTGCCGCAGCAATAACATCATTGACGGACTCTAAGTACCGATTAGTGATTTCTAGCTGTGCACTGTTGTTCGGATTGAGCAGCGCTTCAACCAAAGGTTCGTCTTTTGAAAGTAGGTGAGGGATGTGGGCGTACTTGTCTAACTTGTTTTGAATGTGGCTAGAAAAACGCTCCAATTGGGATTGGTGTTTATCGAGCAAGGACTGGTAGCTGGCATTCCAAACCCAATGTCCGCCGGCGAACGCGCAAAGGAAATAGAAGGCGAAAAAAATCAGTAGAATACGGTTTCTTTGCGACATCCTTACGCTCCTTGCTACCTTCCCTTTAACCACATAAGAAAATGTTAATGGTTTGTAGGAATGAATAGGGATTTAGTTTCCAACTCTGTGGAGTAAAACAAGAGCAAGATCTCTTTTTAGGCTTTTCAATAAAAAAAGCTGTCGATTCTCTTGAAAAAGTCGCTATTGTCCCCATTCTAGATATGCTGGCAGCGTTGAAGCGGTATTCAAATCGCATTTTTCGCTATTTTTTGAGTCGGTATTCGAGAATTTAGCGCAGACAATGTCCACATAGTGGCTATTGGCTCGACAGGGTTGCGACAGATCGCTAGAATGTCGCGTCTAAAAATTCTGTCCTGAGGCTAATAGGAGATACCTTTGGTGATGACGCCGAAGATATCACTGATTAGTCCGGTGTTGAGATTCAGCATCGATACTCGATTTTAAATTAGGTGTTCGGACAGGACACTACACAAGGATGAAGCGTGAACTCAAAGAGTCTCGCTCATACGCTCGGGAAGACCGGGCCACTTTAGAGGTTTATATATAATGCAAGTTACTGTTGAAACGCTAGAAGGCCTAGAGCGCCGTCTAAACATTACTGTTCCAGCTGCAAACATCGAAGACGCTGTAACAGCTGAACTACGCAACATCGCTAAAAACCGTCGTTTCGATGGTTTCCGTAAGGGTAAAGTGCCTCTAAAAATGGTTGCTAAGATGTACGGCAAAGCAGTACGTCAAGACGTTCTTGGTGAAGTTATGCAACGTCACTTCATCGAAGCGATCGTAAAAGAGAAAATCAACCCAGCTGGCGCACCAACTTTCGCTCCAGTTGAAAACAACGAAGGCGCAGATCTAGTATTCACTGCAACTTTCGAAGTTTACCCAGAAGTTGAACTAAAAGGCCTAGAAAGCATCACTGTTGAAAAACCAACAACAGAAGTTAACGATGCAGACGTAGAAGAGATGATCGAAACTCTACGTAAGCAACAAGCTACTTGGGCAGAAGTTGAAGAAGCTGCAGAAGCTGGTAAGCGCGTAAGCATCGACTTCGTTGGTTCTATCGACGGTGAAGAGTTCGAAGGCGGTAAAGCTGAGAACTTCCCACTAGAAATGGGCGCTGGTCGCATGATCCCAGGTTTCGAAGACGGTATCGAAGGTAAAACTAAAGGTATGGAATTCGAAATCGACGTAAACTTCCCAGAAGATTACCACGCTGAAAACCTAAAAGGTAAAGCAGCTAAGTTCGCAATCAAAGTGAACAAAGTTGAAGCTCGTGAACTGCCAGAACTAAACGACGAGTTCGTTTCTAAGTTCGGTGTTGCTGAAGGTGGCGTTGAAGCACTTAAAGCTGAAGTTCGTAAGAACATGGAGCGCGAACTTAAGCAAGCTGTTAAGAACCGCATCAAAGAGCAAGCTATCGACGGTCTAGTTGAGCAAAACGAAATCGACGTACCAGCTGCACTTATCGACCAAGAAATCCAAGTTCTTCGTCAACAAGCTTCTCAACGCTTCGGTGGCAACCCAGAAGCAGCTGCACAGCTTCCACGTGAACTGTTCGAAGAGCAAGCTAAACGTCGCGTTGTAGTTGGTCTTCTTCTAGGTGAAGTAATCAAGTCTGAAGAGCTAAAAGCTGACGACGAGAAAGTGAAAGCGCTAATCGAAGAGATGGCAACAGCTTACGAAGATCCATCAGAAGTTATTGCTTACTACGAGCAAAACGAGCAAATGATGAACAACATGCGTAACGTTGCTCTAGAAGAGCAAGCAATCGACGCGATCATCGCTAAAGCACAGGTTACTGAGAAAGAAGTAAGCTTCAACGAGCTACTTAACCAACAACCTGCTGCTTAATAAGCAATATCTTGCGTAGAAGGTTGACTTAACGTCGACTATTCTGCTAACAATGGTCCGTATGATACACATCATCCGGGCCATTTATTTTAGGGACATAAGAATATGAGCTACCAAGAAAAAAATGCAATGTCGCCAATTATTGACGCGCTAGTGCCAATGGTGGTTGAACAAACTTCCCGCGGCGAACGCTCTTACGACATTTACTCACGCTTGCTTAAAGAGCGCGTGATCTTTTTAACCGGTCAAGTGGAAGACCACATGGCAAACCTTGTCGTGGCTCAGCTACTTTTCCTAGAATCTGAAAATCCAGATAAAGATATTTTCCTATACATCAACTCGCCAGGCGGCAGCGTAACAGCAGGTATGTCTATTTACGACACCATGCAGTTCATCAAGCCAAATGTGAGCACAGTATGTATGGGTCAAGCTTGCTCAATGGGTGCGTTCCTGCTTGCAGGTGGTGCGCCGGGTAAGCGTTACGTTCTGCCTAACTCACGTGTGATGATCCACCAACCACTTGGTGGCTTCCAAGGTCAGGCTTCTGATATCCAAATCCATGCTCAGGAAATCCTGACCATCAAGCAGAAGCTAAACAACCTATTGGCAGAGCACACAGGCCAGCCTCTTGAAGTGATTGAACGCGATACTGATCGTGATAACTTCATGTCGGCAGATCAGGCTGTAGAATACGGTATTGTGGATGCAGTGTTGAGCCACCGCGGCGAGTAATTTAGCCAGCGCATTTTGGCTAAATTTGATATACACTCATTCATAAAGAGTAAAGGCTAAGAGGTTAGCGAATGACAGATAAAAGCAAAGAAAGCGGCAGCGGCAAATTGCTGTACTGCTCTTTCTGTGGCAAAAGTCAGCACGAAGTTCGCAAGCTAATCGCAGGTCCGTCAGTTTACATTTGCGACGAGTGTGTCGACTTATGTAACGATATCATTCGCGAAGAAATCAAGGATGTTCTCCCTAAGAAAGAATCTGAAGCGTTACCAACGCCAAAACAGATCCGTGAACACCTTGATGACTATGTGATCGGACAAGATTACGCGAAAAAAGTGCTCGCAGTTGCGGTATATAACCACTACAAGCGTTTACGCAATGGTGATACAACGAGCGAAGGTGTGGAGCTTGGTAAGAGTAACATCCTTCTAATTGGTCCAACGGGTAGTGGTAAAACTCTGCTTGCTGAGACGCTAGCTCGATTCTTGGATGTGCCATTTACAATGGCCGACGCTACCACACTAACCGAAGCTGGTTACGTAGGTGAAGACGTTGAAAACATCATCCAGAAGCTTCTGCAAAAATGTGATTACGATGTAGCGAAGGCTGAACGCGGCATTGTATACATTGACGAAATTGACAAGATTTCTCGTAAAGCTGAAAACCCATCTATTACGCGTGACGTATCTGGTGAAGGTGTTCAGCAGGCGCTACTAAAACTTATCGAAGGTACGGTTGCATCGGTTCCACCACAAGGTGGTCGTAAGCATCCACAGCAAGAATTCCTACAAGTGGACACGTCTAAGATCTTGTTCATCTGTGGTGGTGCATTTGCTGGCCTAGATAAAGTGATTGAACAGCGTGTAGCGACAGGCACAGGTATTGGTTTTGGCGCAGAAGTGCGCTCTAAGAACGAAACCAAAACAGTCGGTGAACTATTTACTCAGGTAGAACCTGAAGATCTAGTGAAATACGGCCTGATCCCTGAGTTTATCGGTCGTCTACCAGTAACAACAACACTGACTGAGCTTGATGAAGAAGCGCTAATTCAGATCCTATGTGAACCGAAGAACGCACTGACCAAGCAATACGCAGCATTGTTCGAACTAGAAGACGCTGAACTTGAGTTCCGTGAAGACGCGTTACGTGCTATCGCTAAGAAAGCAATGGAGCGTAAAACGGGTGCTCGTGGTCTACGCTCAATCTTAGAAAGCGTTCTGCTAGAAACCATGTATGAACTGCCATCAGCGACGGACGTAAGTAAAGTCGTGATTGATGAATCAGTGATTAACGGTGAATCAGAACCATTGCTCATTTACAGCAATGCCGACAATCAGGCCGCAGGAGCAGAATAAATTCAGCCATGAATAGAAAGGAGGTAAGTAATTACCTCCTTTTTTTATTTCTCTTATTGAATCCAAATAATTAGACCCCATATACTGCCTTAAGTAATACGTTAAACGTGAAAGCGGAAGAGAGAATTATATGAACTTGGAACGTTCCGAGCGTATCGAGATCCCGGTATTACCTCTACGTGACGTAGTGGTCTACCCACACATGGTTATTCCATTGTTTGTTGGTCGTGAAAAATCGATTAGCTGTCTAGAAACAGCGATGGAAACAAACAAACAAGTTCTGCTTGTGGCACAAAAGCAAGCGGACACTGATGAGCCGACGGTTGACGACCTATTTGAAGTAGGTACGGTTGCAACCATCCTCCAACTTCTTAAGCTACCTGACGGCACGGTTAAAGTGCTGGTTGAAGGTCAGCAACGCGCGAAGATCAACCACTTTAAAGAAAGCGAATTCTTCCTTGCTGAAGCGGAATTTGTAGTAACACCTGAGTTGGATGAGCGTGAGCAAGAAGTGATTGTTCGCAGTGCGATTAACCAATTTGAAGGCTTCATCAAACTAAACAAAAAAATCCCGCCAGAAGTACTTACTTCTCTAAGCGGTATTGATGAAGCTGCGCGTCTAGCAGATACCATTGCTGCGCACATGCCTCTTAAGCTGGTGGACAAACAACAAGTACTTGAAATTATTGATGTAACTGAACGTCTAGAATTCCTAATGGGTCAGATGGAATCAGAAATCGATCTTCTTCAAGTAGAAAAGCGCATCCGCGGTCGCGTTAAGAAGCAGATGGAAAAGTCTCAGCGTGAGTACTACTTGAATGAGCAAATGAAAGCGATTCAGAAAGAACTTGGTGAGATGGAAGATGCGCCTGACGAGTTTGAAACGCTGAAGCAAAAGATTGAAGAATCGAAAATGCCTCAGGATGCACGTGAAAAGACGGAACAAGAGCTGCAAAAGCTTAAGATGATGTCTCCAATGTCGGCAGAAGCGACAGTGGTACGCAGCTACATCGATTGGATGGTGAGCGTGCCTTGGAACAAGCGTTCTAAAGTGAAGAAGAACCTTGCGAAAGCAGAAGAGATTCTGAACGAAGACCACTACGGCCTAGAGCGCGTTAAAGAACGTATTCTTGAGTACTTGGCGGTACAAAACCGTATCAACAAACTGAAAGGTCCAATCCTTTGTCTTGTTGGTCCTCCTGGTGTGGGTAAAACGTCGCTAGGTCGCTCTATTGCAGCGGCAACGGGTCGTAAGTACACGCGTATGGCACTGGGTGGTGTACGTGATGAAGCTGAAATCCGCGGTCACCGTCGTACATACATTGGTTCGCTACCAGGTAAACTTATTCAGAAGATGTCGAAAGTAGGCGTTAAAAACCCACTGTTCCTTCTGGATGAAATCGACAAGATGTCTTCAGACATGCGTGGCGATCCATCTTCAGCACTGCTTGAAGTCCTAGACCCAGAACAAAACAACGCGTTTAACGACCATTACCTAGAAGTAGATTACGATCTATCTGACGTTATGTTCGTTGCGACGTCTAACTCGATGGATATCCCTGGTCCTCTACTAGACCGTATGGAAGTGATTCGTCTGTCTGGTTACACAGAAGACGAGAAACTAAACATTGCAAAACGTCACCTTGTTGATAAACAAGTTAAACGTAATGGTCTGAAACCAAACGAAATTACCATCGAAGATTCTGCAATCATCGGCATTATTCGTTACTACACGCGTGAAGCGGGTGTACGTAGCCTAGAGCGTGAGATTTCTAAGATCTGTCGCAAAGCAGTGAAAAACATCCTGCTGGATACGAGCTTGAAGTCAGTCACAGTTACGATGGAAAACCTAAAAGAATACTTAGGTGTTCAACGTCATGATTTCGGTAAAGCGGATGACAGCAACCGTATCGGTCAAGTAACTGGCCTAGCTTGGACACAAGTGGGCGGTGACCTTCTTACGATCGAAACGGAAGCGATGCCGGGTAAAGGTAAGCTAACGCAAACCGGCTCTCTTGGCGACGTAATGAAAGAGTCGATCCAAGCAGCAATGACGGTTGTTCGTTCACGTGCCGAGAAACTGGGTATCAACTCAGACTTCTACGAGAAACGTGATATCCACGTACACGTACCTGAAGGTGCGACACCAAAAGATGGCCCAAGTGCGGGTATCGCAATGTGTACAGCACTGGTTTCTAGCTTGACGGGTAACCCTGTAAAAGCAGAAGTGGGTATGACAGGTGAGATCACACTACGTGGTGAAGTTCTACCTATCGGTGGTCTAAAAGAGAAGTTACTTGCGGCACACCGTGGTGGCATCAAAACCGTACTGATTCCGAAGGACAACGAGCGTGATTTGGAAGAGATTCCAGAAAATGTTATCGCGGATCTGCAGGTTATCCCAGTACAGTGGATCGATGAAGTTCTTAAAGTTGCACTAGAGCGAGACCCGACAGGCGTTGAGTTTGAGTCTCAAAAATAGTGATGTGCAGCAAAAATAAGTAAAACTTTACGCTGATAGGCCTAAAAAGGCTTGTCAGCGTTTTTTTTGGACGCTAAGTTAAGTTCGATAGCTTCCAGCCCTTGAAGAATAAGGGGTGGAGCATATTTTCTTAATTATGGAACGAACGTCATCACAAAAATAATCACAGATGACACAAAGGGGAAATCACAGTGAATAAAACTCAACTAGTAGAACAAATCGCAGAAAACGCAGACATCTCTAAAGCATCAGCTGGTCGCGCTCTAGACGCATTCATCGAAGCAGTAAGTGGTACGCTTCAGTCTGGTGACCAAGTTGCTCTTGTTGGCTTCGGTACGTTCAGCGTACGTACTCGTGCAGCACGCACAGGTCGTAACCCAAAAACTGGTGAAGAAATCCAAATCGCAGAAGCTAAAGTACCTTCTTTCAAAGCTGGTAAAGCTCTAAAAGACGCTTGTAACTAATTCTTTGTGTCACTGATACAAAGCTAGTTCTGCTGACGGCCATTGCATAACTTTTGCTCAAATAGTCAAATTTGAACAAAAATTTACAAACTAAGAGCCGAACTTTTTTAAATTATGCGCATCCTACTGATGCGCATTTCTTTTTCTGATATTATCGCGACATTACATTTTCTATTAGAAGCAGTCGGCTTCAATTGTGGAGAGCAGTTAAATTATGATGGATCGACTACGCGAAGGCGTGAACAGCATCGCGGTCAAAATTATCCTTGGACTTATCATCCTATCTTTCGTATTTGCAGGTGTAGGTAGCTACATCGTTGGTGGCAACAACAACTCAGCAGCGAAAGTAGGTAACACCGAGATTGCTCGTGGTGAGTTCGAGATGGCATACCAAAATGAGCGCAACCGCATGCAAGCTCAATTGGGTGATTACTTCTCTCAAATGCTGGCTGACCCTGCATACGTTGAATCTTTCCGCAAATCTGTTCTAGATCGCATGATCAACGACGTGCTGCTTGACCAACAAGCAGAAGCGCTTGGTTTACGCATTAGCGATGCACAAGTACGTAGCATGATTCTAGACATGCCTCAGTTCCAATCTAACGGTCAATTTGATCAAGACATTTACCAAGCGTCTCTGCGTCGTGCTGGTTTCTCTCCAGACTCATTTGCAGAGTACATGCGCCGTGAATTGGTTCGTGAGCAACTACTGAACGCACTTCAAACAAGTGAATTCACACTACCTGGCGAAGTTCAGGCAGAAGGTAAACTGTTCACTCAAACTCGTGACGTTCGCACAATCACTATCGATTTGAATGAGTTTGCAAAGAAAGTAGATTTGACTGATGAAGAAATTCAAGACTACTACAAAGCAAACCCAGACATGTTCACTCGTCCTGAGCAAGTTAAAGTTGCTTACATTGAGCTTTCAGCTGAAGAGCTTAAGAAGCAAGTTCAAGTTTCTGACGAAGACGTTAAGAAATACTACGACGAGCACCTAGACAAGTACTCTACAGAAGAGCAACGTCGCGTAGCGCACATCCTAGTTGAGGGTGATGACGAAGCGAAAGCACAAGCGATTCTTGACGAGCTAAACGCAGGCGCTGACTTCGCAACAGTAGCGAAAGAAAAATCAGACGACTTTGGTAGCGCAGAAAACGGCGGCGACCTAGGTTGGATTGAGCGCGATGTAATGGACCCAGCATTTGAAGAAGCGGCATTTGCTCTTAAGAATCCAGGCGATATGACTGGTCTAGTGAAGTCTGACTTCGGTTACCACATCATCAAGCTTGAAGAGCTAAAAGGTGCGGTTGCTAAGCCTTACTCAGAAGTTGCGGCTGAAATCAAACAAGAGATGATTGACCAGAAAGCGGTTGATCAATTCTACGAACTACAAAACGAACTTGAAAAAGTGGCGTTTGAGTTCCCTGATTCTCTAGATGACGCATCTAAAGCTGTTGGCCAAAAAGTGAAGACAACAGACTTCATCTCTCAAGCTGATGCTCCAGAAGTGCTTAAGGACCAAGCGGTAATGCAAGCGATTCTAAGCCCTGAAGTGAAAGAAGATGGCCTAAACTCTGAAGCAATCGAAGTTGCACCAGAGCACATCATCGTTGTTCGCGTTGAAGATGCTCGTGATGAGACTGTACTTCCTCTAGACGAAGTGAAAGACCAAGTGGTTGCTGAGCTATCTCGCGTTAAAGGTGAGCAAGGCGCAATCGAACTAGGTACTAAAGTCGTTGCGGCTCTGAAAGAAGGTAACAAAGACATTCTTGCTGAAAACAACCTAGCGTTTGGTGAGCAAGAGTCTGTAGACCGTCGTTCTCCGCTAGCATCAACAGTATTTGCGATGGCGAAACCAGTCGATGGTAAGCCTGTTTACGGTCAATCTAAAGACCTAGAAGGTAACATCGTGGTTGTTGAGCTAGACGCGGTTCACGCAGAGCTAGACAGCGCTCTAGAAGAGCAAGTGGCGACACAAATGCAACGTGCGTCTTCTCAGCTAGACCTTTCTTCAGTAATCGCGGTACTGCGCGCAAACACTGACATCGAATACTTTGTTGTGAGCAACTAAGCATTACTGATGTAATTTGCATGTTAACTAAAACGGGTCGCATTAGCGGCCCGTTTTATTTTTATCTGAAGAAACTTCAATACAAACAGCGCTTTGCCTAGAGTAGTTTTCGTTCTGATACAACTACTAAAGGGAGATTGCTCAAATGAAATGGATGTTAACGCTGTGCTTATTGATACTCGCGCCGATGAGCTGGGCGGAAACAAAGACTAAAGCAGATAAGTATGAAGGTATTGAGATTACGGTTAACGTTAACTCTGCCACTGCAGAAGAGATTGCGACGCTACTTAATGGTATTGGTGAGAAGAAAGCGCAAGATATTGTTGAGTATCGCAACGAGCACGGTCCATTTAAAACAGCTGCGGATCTTACTAAGGTGAAAGGCATCGGTGAGGCGACTGTTAAGAAGAACGAAGACCGCATCCTGCTGTAATCGACGTTCTTGCCATTAAAAGCAAAGTTTTTGTTTCCTATTACTGCTTTCCCGAACCAAGCCTCTTTACTGGTTCGGGATTTTTTTACTCTTCTTTAGGGCTATTTACAGAGTAGTGGTGAACTAGCTTTCAATTCTCTAATCTCTAGCCAAAGATACGACGATGGGTCAGTTTCTCTAACCAAGCCATACTCAAACCACCTATTGCACCAAACAGGTGAGCATCCACCGCCACGCGAGCCCCAATCATCGCCGCTGTGCTTGTTGAAGGGCCGTAGAACTGCTCCCAAGCGACTTTTGCAATTAAACCGGCTACCAGTACTAAACTGCTTCTTCTGCCGTCGAAAACCTCTGCCAGAGCCCAGAAACCAAACAATCCGTGTAGCACTCCAGACAGTCCAACGTAAACCGACATGTTGGTGAATAAGTTCATTGCACCGACGAAGATACATAGAACAAGAAAGACAATAGAGAAGTTACGCACCGAAGGGCGAAAGATGAATCCAATTACCCATAGCCCTGCTAAATTCATCCCTAGGTGAGCAAAGTTGGTATGCGTCAGATTTCCTGTTACGATTCGCCACCATTCGCCATGGCGTATATTGTAAGCGTGCCATTCGGTTAGGCTTGCCATTGGTTCGAATTGCAGTATTAAACAGATAACGCTGATGATGCTCAGCAATGTATAAAGGTTCACTCTATGTCTCGTTATTGTTCTCAGTGTGGAAAGTCGCGCAAAGCTTGTATTTGCCAATGGATTGTACCGCTAGCAAACGAGGTTGAACTTATCATCCTTCAGCATACGAGTGAAGAACATCGTCCTCTTGGTACGGCACGGATTCTCAATTTGAGCCTAAATCATTGTACTTGTCTGATTGGAGAAGACTTTTCTAACAATGAAGCGTTGAATACGTTGCTCGAGGACAGCGCTTACCAGCATTTCATTCTTTACCCTTCAGAACAATCGTTGTGCCTTTCAGAGTTGGCGACGGTTGGTGAGACGGCAGATAAGAACATACGTTTGATTTTACTCGATGGCACTTGGAAGAAAGCTTACAAGATGTGGCAACTTTCGACCAACTTGCATGCTATCCCAACGGTTAAACTGCCAGAGGATCTGCAAGGTCATTACACCATTCGTAAGGCTCCTTCGAACAACAGCTTATCAACAGTGGAAGCAGGCTTTCATGCTCTGAGCTTGATGGAGTCTGAGAAAGATTTCACGCCTTTGCTAACGGCGTTTGAGAAGATGATCGAATTTCAAATCGCCCAGATGCCTCCGGGCGTATTTGAAAAGAACTATCTTAAAGACGAGTAACGAATCGATAGAGTACTTCTCTATAGGACAATTGAAGAGAACAACTGTCGATGCAGCTTTTGTGCGTGGCCATCGGTCATTGCTGAGATGTAATCTGCAATCACGCGCATCTTTGCGCTTTCGCAGCTTGCTTCTTGCCATAGTGAGCGAGTGTGCGGTGGCAGCAGACGCTCAGGATCAGCACTTAGGGCTTCAAACAAATCCATGATGATCTGCTGGCCTTTGTACTCTACGATCTGCACTTGATGCACTTGAATCACATATTGGCTCACGAAGTGTTTGAGTACTTCTAATGCTTTGGCCATGTGTGGCTCTAAACAGGCATTCCAAGCTAAGAGCGGGTTATTAAACGGCTCATCCACCACTTTGATTGAAATACTGGTCAACAGCGCATTCACCATGCCACCAATCGCATCTTTGCGTTGGTGATGTTTGCCGCTAAAGAGCATTTGTCCGATAGAACCAATATGCTCCTCGAACCACGGGTCACCACAATCCGCTAATTGACTGGCTGCGCCTTCTTGCCATTGCTGGCGAGTGACCATGCCAAGCACTATCGCATCTTCCAAATCATGCACGCCGTAAGCGATATCGTCCGCAAGTTCCATGATTGAGCAGTCGAGCGATTTAAAGCGGGTTTTACAGTGTTCTAGGTCTGATTCTGGACGACAGCGCATTTGACTCAACAGGGCTTTGTCATTGTCCGTCAGTGGTGCAATGACCCAATCAAACAAGTCTTTATCACAGTCATACAAGCCTTTTGCCGGGCTCCAGTCTTTGGCTTTCAGTTTGCGTTGATGCTCAACAGGTTCGGGCATGCAAAGCGCTCTTGTTTGACTTAGCAGAGCAGGGTATTTAATCAAACCGAGTAAGGCGCGGCGTGACAAGTTCATGCCAAAGTGTTCGGTGTATGGCTCTAGCTTGGTGACAATACGAAACGTCTGGGCATTGCCTTCAAAGCCGCCATGTTCACGCATCATGTAGTTCAGCGCGACTTCCCCACCATGACCATAGGGTGGGTGACCGATATCGTGTGCCAAACAAAGCGAATCAATCAAACTGTCTGAAGGCAGCAAATCTCGGAATTCCGGTTGTTTCTTTTTCAGCTGAGCGACAATGCCCGTGCCCAGTTGTGCCGCTTCAAGAGAGTGGGTCAAACGGGTACGGTGGAAATCTTCTAAGCTGTTGCCGTGGACTTGAGTCTTCGCTTGTAGGCGACGAAATGCCGCAGAATGCAGTATACGAGCGCGATCTCGCTGATAAGGACTACGATGATCGTCACGGCGGATTTTATGTTCATCATCATGGCGTTCTTGCCACAAGGCATCTAATTCAAACGACACTTTTCTCTCCATCAACTAACTGATTTCATCCAGCGATAATTCAAAACTTGGGGCAAAGGTATGAAGGAAGTATTCCATTTCTGGTGTTTTGCGTTCTTGCAGTGTGATGTCTAGGCGCTTTTTAGCCAAGGCAAACTCGTGGTTACCTGCGCTCAGTTCCTCGAGACATTTTAAGTACGCACAGATGGAGTCGGCTTGCTTAACGATCAAGGCATCTTCTTCATGTGCCGAGTGTGAAAGCAGATAAGGTGCAAAATCGTCTTGGAATTCTTCTGGCAGCATGGATAGTAGCTTTTGCTCGGCTGCTGCTTCTATCTTTTTATATTCTTTAGAAATTTCTGGGTTGTAATACTTAACTGGGGTTGGAAGGTCACCCGTTAATACTTCACTGGAGTCATGGTACATCGCAAGAATAGCAATGCGTTCGGGATTCAGTGTACCGCCAAACTTTTTGTTTTTGATTAGGGCAAGGGCATGAGCAACAAACGCGACTTGCAAGCTGTGTTCAGAAACGTTTTCTGGTGATACTGAGCGCATTAAGGGCCAGCGTTGGATTAGCTTCATTCGTGCCAAGTGGGCGAAAAAATGACTTTCTTTCATTGCTGTCTCCAATTTTGATTCTGATACAAAAAAAGGAGCTCACTAGGAGCTCCTCTAAGCATATGAGAGATCAGCAGTAATTACTACTGGCTGTAGGTCGTCAAGAATCGTTCAAAGCGACCAATCGCGGTTTCGAGATCTTCTACGTGGGGTAGAGTTACGATACGGAAGTGATCGGGCTTCGGCCAGTTAAAGCCTGAGCCCTGTACGAGCAGCACTTTTTCTTGCTTCAAGAAATCCAGCACCATCTGCTGGTCATTCTTAATGTTGTACATCTTGGTGTCGATTTTCGGGAACAAGTACATAGCACCTTTCGGCTTCACACAAGAAACACCAGGGATCTGGTTGATCAGCTCGTAAGCTCGGTTACGTTGTTCAAGCAAACGACCACCCGGCAAGATCAGCTCATTAATACTTTGGTAGCCACCCAATGCGGTTTGAATCGCGTGTTGCATCGGTACGTTGGCACATAAACGCATTGACGAAAGCAGTTCAAGACCGTTGATGTAACCTTGGGCCAGATGTTTAGGGCCGGTTAGGAACATCCAGCCGCCACGGAAGCCACAAACACGGTATGCTTTTGATAAACCGTTGAAGGTCATCACTAGCACATCTTCTGTTAGTGTCGCGACTGAGGTGTGTGTTGCTCCGTCGTAAAGCACTTTGTCGTAGATCTCGTCAGCAAAGATGATCAGGTTGTGTTGGCGGGCAATCTCGATAACTTCTAGTAGAAAATCACGACTGTATACAGCACCCGTTGGGTTGTTCGGGTTGATCAGAACAATACCACGCGTTTTTGGGGTGATTTTCTTTTTGATGTCTTCTAGATCAGGATACCAGTCTGCGCCTTCATCACAGATGTAATGCACAGGTTTACCACCAGACAGAGCAACAGATGCTGTCCACAGTGGGTAGTCTGGTGCCGGGATCAGCATTTCATCGCCGTTGTTCAGTAGCGCTTGCATTGCCATCACGATTAGCTCTGAAACGCCGTTACCTACGTATACATCTTCAACATCTAGTGAGCGGATGCCTTTACGTTGATAATGTTGTACAACGGCTTTACGCGCAGAGTAGATGCCTTTGGAATCACAGTAGCCTTGAGAAGTTGGTAGATTGCGGATTACATCTACTAAAATCTCATCAGGGGCGTCAAAACCAAATGGGGCGGGGTTACCAATGTTTAGCTTTAGGATTTTATGCCCTTCTTCCTCCATGCGCTTAGCATGTTTGAGTACAGGACCCCTAATGTCGTAGCAGACATTGTCGAGTTTTGACGACATCCCGATATTTTGCATTGTATAATTCCTAAAAAATCGTTAATTTCTTTATTAAAGTACAATAATTTGTTTTTTATTAGAATAAAAATCTGTAAATTATCCGTTTAGTGGCTAACTTTTGTCCTGTTGGTATCACAGGATTTTGCAAAAGATCGCATACGACCTTGATTTGCTTTGGGTCTAAACTTAGAGTAGCCGTCAGTTATCCCTTATCCTCATAGACTTCGAGGTTGATTTGTCACAGTTCCATCAAGCCGTAAAGAGAATTATCGAGCGAGTTCAGCAAACGGAAGGCAATCAAACACGTTTAGTCGAGCCACTCAGCGAGAAACCCAATTTCGCGTTTATTGACTGGCTTGAAGCACAACCACTTTTTCCCAAGTTTTACTGGCAGTCCCGTGATACTCGTGAAGAAGTTGTTGCCCTAGCTCAGCTCCATTCATTTGTTGAGCCAGGACCTGCCTATACGATCCTTGGCGAAGGTCAACGCGTATGGGGTGGGCGTTCATTCGATGGTCAGCACGAGAAAAATCGCCGCTGCATGCCGTCTTTCTTCTTTCTACCGCAAATCGAGTTGATTCGCTTCGATCAGCAATGGTCGCTTGCAGTGAATATCTCAGAAGATAAAACCCGTACATTAGCAGGCTTGAAAAAGCTGGTATGTGACGTGCCTATGCTTGCGCCAATTTCTTCTCATATTCGTTCTATTGATCATGCGCCAACAGAGCCTCAATGGAATGATTTGGTAGAGAAAGTACTGACAGGCATTGAGAACGACGATTTTAAAAAAGTCGTTTTAGCTCGCAAATCAACCGTTCGCTTAGATTCGACACTTTCTGCTGCGCAACTTCTGAAAGCGAGTTACCTAAATAACCACCACAGTTTCCATTTCCTACTGAGCTTAGACAGCAAACACAGTTTTATGGGGTCTACCCCTGAGCGCCTGTATTCGCGTGTTGGGCATGAACTCCACACTGAAGCGTTGGCTGGCACGATTGGTCGTGGTGACAATGCAACGCAAGATATGGAGCTAGCGAACTGGTTATCTCAAGATTCAAAGAACCTGAACGAAAACCAGTATGTGGTGGATGACATTGTTGATCGCTTGTCGCCACATTCAGAGAGCGTTGAAGTAGAAAAAGAGCCTCGACTCGTTCGCCTGAGAAAAGTCCAACACCTTAAGCGTAATATTCATGCGGATCTGAAAGCAGGTATCAACGGTGTTCAATTGCTTTCAGCTTTACAGCCAACTGCCGCCGTTGCGGGTTTGCCGCGTAAAGAGTCGATGCAATTTATTTTGGATAATGAGCCGTTTGCACGCGGCTGGTATGCAGGCTCTATGGGTTACATTAGCCATGAGCGTGCAGAGTTTTGTGTCGCAATCAGAAGTGCTTTGATCTTGGGCGATCAAGTCCAATTGTTTGCTGGCGCGGGTATTGTTCCAGGCTCCATTGCAGAACATGAATGGGCCGAGTTAGATAAAAAAATGTCGACGTTACTATCTCTTATTTCAGACCACCCACCGCTTGGGGTTGCATCATGAAGGCAGATCAAGCTGTATTGAATCGCATCTGGTCTGAAACCATCCTGACAGAATTGAACCGCTTTGGTGTGAACCACGTTTGTATCGCACCCGGTTCTCGCTCTACACCTTTAACGGTAGAGGCGGCAGATAACCCAAATTTTACTATTCACACGCACTTTGATGAGCGTGGCTTAGGCTTTATGACTCTTGGGCTTGCAAAAGCAAGTAAACAGCCGGTTGCACTGATCGTGACCTCTGGTACCGCTGTCGCTAACCTTTTGCCAGCTATTGCTGAAGCAAAGCTAACGGGTGAAAAGCTCGTGGTGCTAACTGCAGACCGTCCGGTTGAGCTGGTGGGTTGCGGTGCAAACCAAGCTATTAATCAGTTGGGTATTTTTTCAGGACATGTCTCTGACAGTCTTAACCTGCCGAGTCCTACGCTATCAACCCCGTTGAATTGGTTGCTTACTTCTGTTGATGAAGTGATGTTTACTCAGCGCCTAAGAGGCAGTGCGGTTCACATTAACTGTGCGTTCCCAGAGCCTTTGTACTCCAATACAGAAAAGAGCACTTATCAGGACTACCTTGATACCGTTGCTGGCTGGCGAGATAGCAAGGTGACGTATTGCCAGCGCTTTAACCCGAAAACTAGCAGTGCAATTCCAAGCTGTGGGGATAACAAAGGTGTGGTGGTCATTGGTAGTTTGCCACTGGTTCAAGCGCAAGCTGCACAAGCGTTTGCAGAGCAAATGGGCTGGCCTGTACTTGCCGATCCACAAAGTGGTGTGAGCTCGGATTGGGCGCATTTTGATTTATGGTTGCAGAATCCGAAATGGGCGAGCCAACTGGATGGCTGTGACTTAATCGTGCAGTTCGGCAGTCGAATCATTTCTAAACGTTTTAATCACTGGTTAGAAAAACACGTAGCGCGCAATCAGCAAGGTGGTGACATTCAATATTGGTACGTATCGCCTCGATTAGAGCGAGATAACCAAAGTCACTTACCACAATGGCACTGGGCAGAGCAGCCAAGCTCATGGGTTGAACGTACGACGGAGTTTTCATCAGAACACGCTGGTTGGGCAAATGAACTTGCCGCGGACATCAAACACGTCACGCAACACGCGAAAGGCTTGTTTGCTTCTGACCCTAAGAGTGAGCTGAGCGAGATTGCGTTAGCGATTGATGTGGCTGAGCGCGCACAAGGTGTGGATCTGTTTGTTGGCAACAGTCTGTTTGTCCGATTGATCGACATGTTCGGCAAGCTTGATAACACAGAGGTTTTCACTAACCGTGGTGCGTCTGGCATTGATGGCCTGTTTGCCACTGCAAGTGGTGTACAACGCGCGCGGAATAATCCGATGTTGATGTTTATTGGCGATACTTCTGCGTTATATGGCTTGAACTCGTTGGCACTGTTTACACACAGTGAACTACCTTCGGTCTTGGTGATTACTAACAACGATGGCGGTGCGATTTTTGACTTACTGCCTGTTCCGCAAGAGCATCGCGAGTCGTTCTATCAAATGCCTCATGGTTATGAGTTTGAACATGCAGCGAAACAGTTTGGTTTACAGTATCGCAAACCGAACACGCTTGTTGAGTATCAATCTATAGTCTCTGAGCATTTTGCTAGCGGCGAAGGGGCGTTAGTGGTTGAAGTTCAAGCGCCATCGAACCAAGCTGTCGAGCATTTAAAATCCTTCAATAAGAATTTGCATGCTCTATTCTAAACGCTTCCCAGCAACGGAAAAGCACCAAAGTAGTACTTTGCCTACTCTGGTGTTTTTGCATGGCTTGCTTGGTAGCGGTGAAGATTGGCAAGCGTGTATCAACGCGTTACCCGAGTATGAACGTGTTACGGTTGACCTCCCTGGTCATGGGCACAGCCAATCTATTTCTTGCAGCGATCTGAATGATTGCTGCAAATTACTCAATTCCGCACTATCTTTATTATTTCCTTCGCAACAACCGCTTATCCTGATTGGTTACTCAATGGGTGGACGCATTGCTATGCACGGCCTTGCTCACCAATGTTTTCAAGATCTCAATATTGGTGGAAGCATTGTGGAAGGAGGAAACTTCGGGCTTCAAAGTGAGTCAGACAGACAGGCTCGATTCGAAAACGATTCGCGCTGGGCAAAGCGTTTCAAAACTGAGCCTCTTGCCTGTGTTTTGAACGATTGGTACCAACAGTTGGTCTTTTCTTCACTAAACCATGAGCAAAGACAAACATTGATTGCGAAACGAAGTGCTAATCTTGGTTCCGCGGTCGCGGATATGCTGATTGCAACGTCATTAGCGAAGCAATCTTATTTGCTCCCAGCTCTGCAACAGCAAGCGGTTCCACTGCATTATATCTGCGGCGAAAAAGACAAAAAATTTAGCCAACTGGCTGAGACAAGCGGGTTGGCGTATCGACAAATCGAAGGTGCTGGACATAACGTCCACCAAGAGCAACCACAGCGATTTGCGAGGCAAGTTAATCAAATAATTCATTCTCACTTTGAGTGAGAGCAACGAGAACAATGGGAATCACCATGGCTAAAACAGTAGGCATTTCTGAAGAAGAACTTTACGCTCCGGTTCAATGGAAAGATTGCAGCGAGAAATACGAGGACATTCATTACCACAAGTCTGTAGATGGTATCGCGAAAATCACTATTGCACGTCCTCAAGTGCGTAACGCGTTTCGTCCTCAAACGGTAAAAGAGATGATTGATGCGTTGGCAGATGCACGCTACGACTCTGGTGTTGGCGTGATCATTCTGACAGGTCTAGGTGAAGACGCATTCTGTTCTGGCGGTGACCAGAAGATCCGCGGCGACTACGGCGGCTACAAAGACGACCAAGGTACGCACCACCTAAACGTATTGGACTTCCAACGTGATATTCGCACTTGTCCAAAACCAGTGATCGCATCTGTAGCAGGTTGGGCTGTGGGCGGTGGTCATGTACTGCACATGATGTGTGACCTAACGATTGCAGCTGACAACGCTCAATTTGGTCAAACAGGCCCTAAAGTGGGTTCATTTGACGGCGGTTGGGGCGCATCTTATATGGCTCGTATCGTAGGCCAAAAGAAAGCTCGCGAAATCTGGTTCCTATGTCGTTTCTACAATGCTCAAGAAGCAGTAGACATGGGCCTAGTAAACACAGTTGTACCACTAGCGGATCTAGAGAAAGAAACCGTTCGTTGGTGTCGTGAAGTTCTGCAACACAGCCCAATGGCACTGCGTTGCTTGAAGGCTGCATTGAACGCGGACTGTGATGGCCAAGCGGGTCTGCAAGAACTGGCGGGTAACGCGACTATGATGTTCTACATGACAGATGAAGGCCAAGAAGGTCGTAACGCATTCAACGAGAAACGTCGCCCAGACTTCGACAAGTTCCCTCGTAACCCATAATCCGTATAAGAAGAGGAGCCTATGTGCTCCTCTGTTTCGTTTTTCGTCCTGAGCGTCTCGCCCTCTGGGAGACTAGCGAGTTCTCTTGTTAAAAAGCTCAGAATATACGGCATTACATAGGATTCGAATTATGCGTAAAGCGAAGATTTACCGTTACTGTCTACCAATGGACAGTGGCGTAATACTACGTGATAACAAGCTGACGGAACGTAAAGGTTATATCCTTGAATTAACGGATGGTGACAAGGTTGGTCGCGGTGAAGTTGCTCCTTTGGTTGGCTTCAGTCTAGAAGGCACTGAGGAAGCGGGCATTCAGCTGCAAGCGCAAGCAGAGCGCTGGGTGGCAAACTTGCCTTTAGATTACAACCACATGTATCCATCGGTTGCATTTGGTCTGTCTATGGCTCAGCTGGAGCTTGAAGGCGGTTTACCTGCGCAGGGTAAGTACCAAGTCGCGCCGCTGTGTAACGGCGACCCAGATGACTTGATCCCTAAGCTGAACGAAATGGAAGGCGAAAAAGTCGCGAAAGTAAAAGTGGGTTTATACGAACCTATTCGCGACGGCATGTTAGTAAACTTGTTCCTTGAGTCGATTCCACAGCTGACACTTCGCCTTGATGCTAACCGTGCTTGGACACCAGAAAAAGCGCAGCAGTTTGCTAAGTACATTGCACCATCACTGCGCCAGCGTATTACCTTCTTGGAAGAGCCATGCCGCTCTCCGGGTGATAGCCTGTCTTTCGCTATCAATACGGGTATTGCAATCGCGTGGGATGAAACACTGCAAGATGCGGTTCGCCGTGAAGACTTCAGCTTAGAAGATCTGACTGGCGTAAAAACCATCATCATCAAGCCAACGCTGATCGGCTCAGTTGATTTCTGTATTAAGCTGATTGAAAAGGCGAAGACGTTGGGTATCAAAGCGGTGATCAGTTCAAGCATTGAATCAAGTCTTGGCCTAAACCAGCTTGCTCGCTTAGCGCAATGGCAATTACCTAATGAGATCCCAGGTCTGGATACGATTGGTTTGTTCAAAGCGCAGCTAGAGCAAGGTTGGCCGAAGTGTGAACTTCCAGTTATTCCGCTTTCAGAGCAGGAGTTAGTGTGGCATTCAGCATAGATACTATTGCGATTGCACCATGGAAATATTGGGCTCAAGTGAGCCCTTTTTCTATTGCGCTTGAGACAATCAAAGAGCAAATTAACTGGCAGCAATTGACTGCTCGTGTTGACTTGTATTCTCGCTACCTTCAACAGCAGGGTATCGCGAGTGGAGACGTGTTGACGCTAGTCGGTAAGAACCAAGTTGAAACCCTGTGGTTTTATCTTGCTGCGCAGCAGATAGGCGCAATTGCTGCGTTGACCATGCCGCAGCCATTTGAGGCTCTCTCAGGTAAGTTAACGACGCTATACAAGCCAACCCAACAACGTTTTGTGTGGTTTGCTGATGGTGTTGCCGCTAGCTACTCTGAACAGCAGTTATCGCAACTATCTATCATCCAACTTTCGACTCTGGATAGCGAATCGCAAAGTGACGTTGGCAGTTCAAACGAAGGCTACGCAAATGATGCTTTAGCGTCTATTGTGTTTACTTCTGGCTCGACAGGCACCCCTAAAGCCGTGGTGCATACTCATCGTCAGCACCTGGCTTCTGCTCAAGGTCTGTTAAGCGAATTCCAATTCAACCATCAAGATACTTGGCTGCTTTCATTGCCGCTTTACCACGTGTCAGGCTTGGCGATTGTCTACCGTTGGTTGTTTGCAGGCGCAACACTCAAAGTAGGGAACGGAAATCTTGCTGATGATATTCTTGGCGTCTCTCACGCTTCTTTAGTTGCGACCCAGCTTAAGCGTTTACTGGATGAACAAGTCGAATTGTCCCTCACGCATGTCTTACTGGGCGGTAGTCATGTTGCTCATGAGTTGGCACTGCGAGCAACGCAGCAAGGCATTGAAACTTGGCTAGGTTATGGCATGACAGAAGCGGCCTCTACCGTAACTGCAAAGCAAATTGATAGCATCAGTAACGCAGGTCACCTATTACAAAACCGCGATATTAAGCTGGTGGAAGAGCGTATTTATATCGGCGGGAAAACGCTAGCAGCAGGCTATTTCAAGCAAGGCTCAGTTATCTCACTTCTGAATGAGAATGGTTGGTTCGACAGTAAGGATCTCGGAGAGTGGCAAGGCGATGAACTCAAGATCATTGGTCGAGCAGATAATCAATTTATCTCCGGCGGTGAGAATGTTCACTGTGAAGAAATTGAAGCGGTACTGAACCAAATTGAGAGTATTTCACAAAGCATTGTTGTGCCAGTAGAGGATGTTGAGTTTGGACACCGACCAGTGGCTGTGATTCAAACAGAGTTGTTATTGGACAAAGCTCAATACGAGCAACATCTGCAAACTAAGCTAGAAAAATTCAAATGGCCAGTAGCGTATTACGCAATGCCTCAAACCCTGTTGGGTGGGGGAATCAAAATCTCGCGTAAAGCGGTGAAAGACTGGTTAAAAAATGAAGTGCAAAACGGTGACTAAGCGTTATTGCACTTCAGGGGGATGTGGTGATGGTGAGTCACCACAATTCTTTAGTTAGCGAGCGCGAGTTTCATCTGCTCAGCTACTTTATCTACTTTTCCTAGACCGATAATCACTTGTAAGCCGCCTTTACCAATCATGACTACGCCAGCAGCACCCAATTGCTTAAGCTTAGCTTCGTCAGCTAGGGATGAATCTTTTACGGTCAAACGAAGTCGAGTAATACAGTTGTCCACTTCTAGGATGTTGTCTGCACCGCCAATTGCTGCGATGTAATCTTTTGCTAGCTCGCCAATATTCTCAGTGACTTCTTTTTCCATGTCCTCACCACGACCCGGCGTACGCAAGTTGAACTTGATGATCGCGAAGCGGAATACGCTGTAGTAAATCGCAAAGAAGACTAAGCCTTGTGGGATCAGCATGTACCATTTGGTTGCCAGTGGGTTTTGGCTTGATAGCACGAAGTCAACAAAACCTGCCGAGAAACCAAAGCCCGCCATCCACTGCATGCTTGCTGCAATGTACATTGAGATACCTGTCAGCACCGCGTGAATCAGGTACAGCACTGGCGCTAGGAACATAAAGCTGAACTCTAGAGGCTCTGTAATACCAGTGAAAAAGGAAGCCATCGCTGCAGCTAGCATGATAGAAAATACTTTGGTTTTGTTTTGCTTATCAGCACAGTGATAAATCGCAAGAGCAGCGCCAGGTAGACCAAACATCATGATTGGGAAGAAGCCTGCTTGGTACATACCCGTTTGACCGACTACAGCTGTACCGTTAGCAATAGATTGTGCGCCGCCTAAGAAGTTTGGAATGTCGTTGATGCCAACCACATCAAACCAGAAGACAGGGTAAAGCGCGTGGTGCATGCCGATAGTTAGCATGAGACGGTTAAAGAAACCAAATAAACCCGCGCCAACCGCACCCATGGATTCAAGTTTGGTTCCGAAAATAATTAATGCATCGTAAATCACAGGCCATACGTAAAGCAGAACAAAAGCCAGCGCCATGCCTGCGATAGAAGTGAGAATAGGTACTAGGCGTTTACCACTGAAGAACGCCAGCGCTTTTGGTAGCTCGACTCCGGAATAACGGTTGTAGATTTCAGCCGAGATAATACCCACCAAGATACCGATGAACTGGTTGTTTATCTTATTGAATGCATCCGGCACTTCATCTGCTGCGACATCCATTAATTGTGTGACGGCTCCCGGCGCCAGTAGTGTCGTTAGTACCATAAAGCAGATGAAGCCAGACAGTGCTGCTGAGCCGTTTTTGTCTTTGCTCAGTCCAAATGCGACACCAACGGCGAACAGTACTGCCATGTTGTCGATGATTGCGCCGCCTGATTTAATGAGAAATGCCGCTAAGACACTTTCAGAACCCCAGCCGACCGGATCTATCCAGTAGCCGATCCCCATCAAGATTGCCGCAGCAGGTAGGGTTGCTACGGGTACCATTAATGCCTTACCGACTTTTTGCATGTAGCCGAGAATATTCATATTTGCCCCTATAATTTTAATACCACCTAAAACATGTTCTATGTTTGAAAGTGGTGTTTTTATTAAGTTTCTAAGGGCTATTTGAAACTTAATTATCGACGCAAACAAACGAATTCACTACTATCATGAATTAATATTTTTAATGCATGGTCGATCATGGCAAATCAACAGTTACTGCTTCGAAACCTTCATACCTTTAGCATCGCAGCTAAGCATCTCAGCTTTACGCAGGCGGCAAAAGAGCTGCACTTGACTCAAGGTGCCGTGAGCCATCGCATTAAAGTGCTAGAACAGGAATTGGGTTTCTCTCTGTTTGTTCGAGGCACTCGAAAGCTTGAACTGACATCAGAAGGGCATCGATTTCAAAAAACGTTATCTACGTCACTCAGTACCATTTTTAACGAGATTGAAGAGATCAAGTCGACGGACTTGGTGGGTGAGCTCAACATTGCTGCGTCACCTGGGTTTTTGAATGGGTGGTTGATGCCTCGTATTGCGGATTTCCAGCGCCATTTTCCGGGTTTTAACCTCAACCTTTTCGCCCAAGAAAACCAACTCGATTTGGTGACCAATCAGATTGATGTGGCGATCTTTTACGATACTGATCATATGGTTGATGTGTATCGTCAGCGGTTATTTGGCGAAAAATACATTCCGGTCTGTACACCTCAGTACATGAAGGAACTGAATATCTTAGAAGACGGCACTGAGTCTCTCAATCGCATCAACTTTGTTCACGCACTTGGTTCTGATGTTTGGCAGCGCTGGATTGCTTATATGGGACTGGACGTGGATGTTTTTCAGCATTTTTACTGTGTGAGCCATCGTGATATGGCAGTGCTAGCGGCAAGAAATAGCGTTGGTGTTGCGATGGGGCGATATCGATTCGTCAAAGATCTCTTAGACAAAGGCGAGCTGGTTAGTCCTTACCCGGTGATGGATACCCAGTTAGGATACGATTTGATTTGTCCGTCAGGCTACGAGCATAGACCTAAAGTGAAGACTTTTATCTCGTGGGTAGAAAGCCAACTTAGTTGATTTCGCAATGTATTAGTCGAAAAGGGAATTTCGCATCCTTATAACTCTGAATCATAATCATGCTCAAAGATTAAGGAATAAAGCATAAGGTTCAGGATGATCAAGTTAGTGTTAGCGGCAGCGGTGTTGCTACAAATTGGCGTGGCGATGAGTACGCAGGGGTTAACGCGCTCATTGGCTGAGTTAACTGCTTTTCTGGTCGCGATCGCATTAGTGTTGGTACACAAAAGCCAAAGCACACGAAAAGTTGAGCCAACCCAGCCTCAGAAAATCAATCAAGGTTTAGTTGAGAAGTAACCAGCCTAAAGACGTAGTAGAAATCAGTACCCACAATATGACACCAAACAACAATGGTTTAGCGCCTGCCGACTTCAGCTTCGATACTGAAATGCTGCAACCAATCAAGAACAGACACACCACAAGCGCTTGCTTAGCAATAGCAAAGATACCTTGATACACCACTTCAAATTGCGGGAAGAAGTCGCTGAATGCAATCGCAGCGCAGTACCAGAAAATGAAGTAAGGAATCACTAACTTACTCTTGCCTTCCTCTCCGTTACCGCGAGAAAAAATCACAGCACTCACTAGCGCGACAGGAATGATCCACAATGCGCGAGCAAGCTTCAATGTTGTTGCGGTAGTCAATGCTTCTTCACCGTAAGCAGATGCTGCACCCACAACGGAAGAGGTATCGTGAATTGCAATCGCAGCCCACGTTCCGAACGTATGCTGATCCAAGCCAATAGCGTGACCAATAACAGGGAAGATGAATAGCGCCAGTGAGTTCAGAACGAAAACCGTTGCAAGTGCAAGACCGATTTGTTCGTCCTTTGCTTTAATCGCTGGAGCGACCGCAGCAATCGCGCTACCACCACAAATGGCGGTACCAGAAGCAATCAAATACGCCGTTGTGCGTTCGAGTTTTATTGCTTTGGCGATCATCATGCCGATCACAAGCGTGCCAAGGATGGTTGTGATGATCAGACCAATGCCGTCAGAAGTGACCGCGAGTGCTTGGTCAAAGTGAATCCCAAAGCCCAAACCAATAATGGAATAAGAAAGCAGCTTCTTGGTAAATGAAGCAATAGGAAGCTCTGTCGGTACTAGGCTAAAACTCGCCAAAAGAAAACCGATCACAAGCGCGATAGGAGAGGACACAAAAGGGGTTAAACAAAACAGCAGTGCCAATCCAAAGGGGATATTCTTTGTATTCAAGGGTGTCGTTCGTTGTTATGAGTTAAAGCGTGGAGTATACAGTAACGCTTTTGGTCAGAAAGTCTTAATGAATTGAACATGCGTTCAGTAAAACTAAACACATGTTCAACATTCTGAAATTATCTTGTGGTGAATCTAGCGCCAGTCGCCGCGAAGCGCTTGCACCTTTTCAAACATGGCTTGTGCACTGGCTTGTTTTGGATCAACAGGCGAGCCTGCTTCGATTTCTAACTTAGACCAGAAACGCGTTGGTAGCCCTTTGCACGCGCGACCTTTTGCACGGCTGAAATAGCTGCCCCACAAGCCTTTTAGGGCGATTGGAATCACTGGAACAGGGCTGCGACGAAGTATGATGTCGATACCACGCATAAACTCGTTCATTTCACCATCTGACGTTAAACGCCCTTCTGGGAAGATGCACACGATATGGCCTTCACTCAGTGCTTTTTCAACATCATTAAATGCGCGGCGAATCGATGTTCGATTGCTAGCCGAGATGGGGATCACGCCTGCTCGGCGAAGAAATCGTCGCAAAGGAGGAAGGTTCGCATAGTCTTCTTCCATCACAAATCGAATCAGGCGAGGGCAGACCGCACTTAACAGTAGTGAGTCCATATAGCTAACATGGTTGCAGACGATCAACGCACCACCGTGTTCTGGAAGGTGGTGTAGGTTCTTATGTTTGACACGGTAAATGGTGTGAGTGACCACCCACATCGCAAAGCGCACCACAAAGATAGGGATCTGCAGGAAGATGTACGCAGCAACCAAGAAGTTCAGGATAGCCAAAAGAGCGAACAGTTGAGGAATGCTCATCTCAAGCACACTTAAACATACAATGCCTAATACAGCACTGCCTACCATGAACAGAGAGTTAAAGATGTTCAAGCCAGCAATTACTTGTGCACGTTCTGTTTCTTTCGCCCTGTGTTGCATTAAGGCGTAAAGAGGAACGATAAACAAACCACCCGAAATACCAATCATCAATAAATAGAAGAACAGTGGCCAGAAAGCGTCATAGCTGACGAATTCTGCGAATGTATGGAATCGAGGTAAGTCCGTTGGAATCGATGTCGCCATCAAGAAGCCGAAAATGGTTATCCCTAAAGCACCAATTGGTACGATACCCACTTCAATACGATGATTGGACAGCCAGTTACATGCCATTGAGCCAACCGCAATCCCCACAGAGAAGAGCGCTAACAGAAAGGAAACTGCGCTTTCGGTGCCATTCAAATATACCTTGGTGAAGTTAGGGAACTGAGTCAAGTAAGCTGCACCCAAGAACCAGAACCAACTGATCGCCATGATGCATTGGAAAACGATGCGGTCAGACTTGGCAATAGAAAGTGTGTGTTTGGTTTGCTTGTACGGTTGCCATTTGAATTGAATGTCCGGTGCGCTTGCTGATGCAAATGGAATAAAACGACTCGAAAAATAGCCAAGAACAGCAAAGATAACGACGCAGAAGGCAGCAAGATATTTCGCATTGTCGGCCGAAGCAATAAGCCCCGCGCCAAGCGTACCGACCAGAATTGCAATAAAAGTACCGGCTTCGACCAATGCGTTGCCAGGAACCAACTCTTTCTCACTGAGTTGTTGAGGGAGCAAAGCGTATTTGACGGGACCAAAGAATGCGGATTGCGTTCCCATCAAGAAAAGCAGCAAGAGCAGCACGCCGTAGCTTTCGGTGATAAAGCCAATCGCCCCCAGAAGCATGATGCCGATTTCGAAAAGCTTTACCTTACGAATAAACCAAGACTTCTCGTATTTATCAGCCAATACTCCCGCAGACGCCGAGAACAAGAAGAAAGGCAGAATAAATAAACCAGCAGCCAAGTTAATAAACAGGTTACTAGAGATCGGTAATGCGCTAGATCCTGCAAAGGCCACAAACAGCAGCAGTACATTTTTGAATATGTTGTCGTTGAAAGCTCCGAAAAACTGGGTGACAAAATAGGGGAGGAACTTTCGCTGCCTAAGCAAAGACGACTGGCTGTCTGATGACATGAATAATCCTTTATTACCAGCTGATCAGATAGTTTGAAATCAGGTTATCAATAAGCTCTTTACCATCAATTGGTTCACTAGAGAAAAACTTATCATCAACGCTAAGAAGCGTGATTCCATGTACACCTGACCACAATACGCGACTCGCTTGCAGTACTTCAGATTCAGTACGATGCGGTGCGATTTGAGCAAGTAAGGATTCTAGCATGCCAGTCATACCGTCGATGCGTTTTGCGTGCCACTCTGGTAGCTCGGCACCATTCATGTTGTGCTCGAACACAAGTTGCCAGCGGTATGGGTGTTTTTGCGCGAAGTCGTGGTAGCAGTATGCCAGTTCAAAAAGTGATTGATGAGCATCCTTACTGTTTTTCGTCGCGGCTACGGCTTCTTGTTGCAACTCATCCAATGTCTGTGCAACGGCATGTAAAAGCAGTAGGTTGTAGTTACCAAAGATATTCACGAGAGTACTTGGCACGTAACCTATCATGTTAGCGATCTTGCGAAGGCTAAGGTCGTGGTAAGAGTTTTCGTCTAAAAAGTCTTTGACTGTGGAAAGAGTCAAGTTGACCAACTCTTCTCTGGTGTGATCGTTTCTGCGCGCCATAATTTAAAACTACTTATTGAACAACGTTCAATATGATAGTCAGCTACCGATTGACCGTCAATAACGCAAACAAGTCATAAACCTATTGCTTGGCAATATTCTGATACATGTCTTCTATTGTGGAATGTTTCATTGTTGAATCTGACGGAGTATGATGGTCACATCTCATATTTAGCGTGCTACTGATATTGGATGCTTGTTCATCTTGTTATCTGGCAGCATGATTAAGTACTTATCGTCAATTTTAAGGATAACGATGAAACGTTTATTTTCGATTGTCGCCCTACTGATGTTTACCGTTGCTGTAACGCCTATCGCGGAAGCGAAGAAGTTTGGTGGTGGTAAGTCTTTCGGTAAGAGCTATAAAACGGCTCCTGCTCCTAAACAGCAGCAACAAAACACAAACACCATTGGTAAAGAACAAGGTGCTAAATCTTCAAGCAAGAAAGGCTTGATGGGCGGCTTACTTGGTGGTCTTCTTGCTGGTGGTCTATTGGCAGCATTCTTTGGTGGTGCGTTCGAAGGTATCCAGTTTATGGATATCCTGATCATTGGTTTGATTGCGTTTGTTATCTTCAAGCTGATGCGCGGCATGCTTGGTGCTAAGCAGGGCAGTATGAATCAGCATCGTCAGCAGCCAGCATTTGGTGGTAACGCTTCTAAGTTCGAGCAACCAAACATGCAGAACTTTGAACAGCAGCCTAACAACACAAACGCAGGTGGTTTTGGCGGTTTCGGTGCACAAACTGACATCCCGCATAACTACCCACCGGGTTTTGACCAAGTAGCATTCATTAATGGCTCTCGTGAGCACTACCGAATCCTGCAAGGTGCTTGGAACCACAACCAACTTCATACGATTGAAGAGTACGTTTCTCCAAGCCTATTTGAAGACTTGAAAGCAGAGCGTGCGAAGCTAGATGGCGAGCAACACACTGATGTGATGTACGTAGATGCGGAAATCGTTCGTGCTGACTACGATGCAAGCAAAGCACAGCTTAGCCTGCAATTTAGCGGTCGTTACCGTGATGCAGAGGAAGGTATTGAAGAAGATATAGAAGATATCTGGCACCTAGAGCGTGACCTAACAGTACCAAATGCACCTTGGTTGATTGTTGGTATTCAAGGTTAATCACCAACAGCGTTCAATTTAGTCTTAGTAAAATCCCGCTTTCGAGCGGGATTTTTTATGTTTGGAAATCAGAGAATCGAAACCTATAGATATAATGTCGAGTGGTTAAAGTCGAGCAAACAGGACCCTTACAAGGGAAACGATGAGTCACACATAGGGAATGGTGAAGATAGAGCTAATGAGATGATCTATGGCTTGATTCCATTGACCTAAAATAAACCAACTGACACTTTGATTCCCTCTCAAGCAGAGCTAGTTAAAAGTATCTAGGTGTCGTACTACTTAACGAAAGATCACTAAAAATCGCGCTGTGAGTGAGGCTAGATTTATCCAGATAGTTGGGTAAGTCATTGAAAAACGGTAGTTATCGAACGAAAAAAAGCCAGCTCAATGAGCTGGCTTGTTCAATATGGTGGAGGGGGACGGATTCGAACCATCGAAGGCAGTGCCGGCAGATTTACAGTCTGCTCCCTTTGGCCACTCGGGAACCCCTCCAGGGTGTTTTATACTT